>DASUFX010000528.1:0-17536 GCA_036274355.1 Kofleriaceae bacterium
GCTCGCGTCCGCGGACATGACATGCGGCGAGCTCGACACCGATCCGATCACGCTCGTGCTCGGCGCGCGGTTGCCCGCGGCGACGATCGCGACCGATCCGCTGCCGACTTCCGACGACAGCGCGAGCTTCCCCGCCTGCTCACCGTCGGCGACCACGCGCTGCACGATGGCGACCGGCACGAACTGCGCGTGCGATCAGGAGGGCGATGGCCAGCCTGGCGCGACGCTGATCGCGCGCAACGTGCCAGCGATCGATCTCGATGAGGTCTACGTGTCGCTGCGCACGACGTTCTCGCTCCACGGCAAGGTGTGGAGCAGCGACTTCGTCAAAGGCAAGATCGACGCAACGCTCGATACTGGCGTGCTCGCGTGCAAGCTGCTCGACGGCACGATGTGCGGCCCGAACAACCTACGCACCGTCCGTACGCTCAACCCGATCGTCACGCAGCAGCTGCTGACACCGTCGACGTTTCGTTCGGTCCGCGTGATGACGGGCATGACGTGCGCCGAGATCGTCGCGAACCAGAGCAAGCTGTTCCCGCGTTAGCTCTTCTTGTAGATCGCGATGTAGTCGACGCGTGCGCCGACTTGCAGCGAGCGGAAGCCGATCGTGCCACTCGGTGGCTTCGAGGACAGCTGAAGCATCGTGGCGCCGCCGATCGTGTTGTCGTCGGCGTCGAGCCGGCAGCTGACGGTGCCGCCTGGATCGTAATTCACGTGGACGTGGTATCCGCCCGCCGTGACGGTCATGATGTCGCTCGCCATACCCGTCATCGGCTCCGCGAACGAGATCTGGATGGAGTCCTTCAACGGACCGACCGTGCGGAACTGGCCGAGGCTGCCGCCGGTGCTGGGGCCCGTCGTATCGATCGTCACCATGAACAGGCTCGCCATCGCCGGATCGATCTGGTCGACCGTGTAGTGGTAGTCGATCACGTACGGCGGAACGGGCACGACGCCGTTAAAGAGCACGTACGCGTTGTCCGCGAGCACCGTCGTGTACTCGAGCTTGTCGTTGCGAACGAGCCAGCTGCCGTTGAGCGCGTTCCACTTGCCGGTATCGCTCGCGAACGGCTCGAAGAACACGAGCTTGTTCGTCTCGGTGCCGCTCGGATCACATGCGTTGCCAACGCCGTCCTCGTCGTCGTCCTTCTGATCGTCCGCGACGCCCGGGCAGACATCGCAGTCATCGGGATACGCGTCGCCGTCTTCGTTGTGACCGCCGCCGTCGCACGAGACGAGCATCGGCCCATCGGCAGCGATCGGCGTGACTCGATCGATGCTCCACAGTACGTCGCAGCCGGCTAGCAGTGCCGCGCAAGCGAGCCACTCCACCCTCACGACACGCATCGTGGATCGGTTCGCTCCCGCTGTCTGTAAGCTAGGAACCGAGCAAAGTCAGGGGTGTGGCAAACGCGAGCGCCGTGCGGACTCGCCACGTTGTCTACGTAAATCTACGTAGGTCTATCGCTTGCGGAGCAGGTTGCGCGACGACCACCAGCTCCACACCAAGAGCACGCCCGAGATGCGCGCCGTCCACCAGCCCCATTCGGCGCGGTCGAGCTCGCCGCGGCCTTCGAGGATCATCGCAAACGAGGCTCCGGCGATGCCGATGGCTACGAAGATCACCTGGTGACCGAGCCGGTACATCAGCTGGCTCGATGCTTCGAGGTTCTTGAACTTCAGCTGCAGCTCGCCGGCGTGCGCGGCGCGCATGAACTTGCGGATCTCGGCCGGCAGCGCCGTCACCGACATCACGAGGTCCTTCGACGTCTCGACCAGGAGCTGCGACCAGTCGCCCTCTTCGCCGAGCACGAAGCGCTCGACGTACGGCTGGATCACGGTCATCGGGTTGAGCGTCGGATCGAGCTCGGTGCACAGGCCCATGAGCAGCAGCAGCGTGCGCTCGAGGACGATGATCTCTTTCGGAATGTGGAAGTTCTCGGACAGCTCGCGGATCGAGATGTCCATGCGGCGCAGATCCGCGACGCTCTCGAGGCCCTTTTGCGGATCGAACTTGATGTCTTTGAGGTTGAGCGAGTCGAGCGAGATGTTCTCCTGGAAGCGCTGGTGGAAGTACTCGATCACCTGCTCGAACATCTGCTCGTTCGCTCCGCGCGCCACGAAGCCCATCTGCTTCATCGCACCGACGATGCGCCGCGTGTCGCGCGTGAGCGCGCCCTGGATCAGCTCGACGATACCGGCGCGCACGTTCGCCGGAATCTCGGCGACCGCGCCGAAATCGAGAAACACGATCATCGGCGGACCGCTGTCGTTGCTCGGCCGCACGATGAGATTTCCGGGATGCGGGTCGGCGTGATAGACGCCGTCGCTGAAGATCTGTTGGCAGTAGATCTCGACGACCTGCCGCGCGAGCTGACCGCGATCGAGACCGAGCGCCTTCACGCCGGCCTTGTCCGTGATCTTCACGCCTGACTCGAAGTGCGTGACGAGCACGCGCGACGTCGATAGCTCGCTGACCACGCGCGGGAAGCCGACGTCCGTGCGACCTTCGAAGTTCGCCGCGATCTTCGCCGCGTTCTCGGCTTCGGCGCGGTAGTCGAGCTCCTGGATCACGATCGCGCGGATCTCGCGATACAGCTCGTCGAGGCCCTGATACGGGATGAACCACTCGACGATCTTGAAGATGCGGCGCAGCGTGTTGAGGTCGCGGCGCACGGTCTCTTCAATATCTGGATATTGAACTTTGACCGCGACCTTGCTGCCATCGGCCAGGCGCGCGATGTGGACCTGACCGATCGACGCCGACGCGATCGGCCGGCGCTCGAACGACGCGAACAGCTCCGTCGGTGGCTTGCCGAGCTCCTCGCGGATGCGGGTCTCGATGTCGGCATACGGGCGCGGCGGCACCGAGTCCTGCAGACCTTCGAGCTCGCGACGGAACTCCTCGGGTAGGAAGTTCGTCATGATCGAGATCAGCTGGCCGACTTTGATGAACAGGCCCTGGAGGTCGATGATCGTGCGCTCGATGCGGCGCGCGTTCTTGAGGTTGAGCTGGCGGAGCTTGTGCTCGACCCAGGCGTCGGAATGGAACCGGATCCGGAACTTCAGCCAGAGATAGCTCCAGATCACCAGCCAGGTGGTCCAGTAGGCGCGCCAGCTGCGGATGCGCAGGGCAGGCGGCCGACCCTCTTTCTCCTCGCGATATCGCCGAGAAACGTCAGCAATCGCGAGCATCGAATCCTGGGGCTGAGGCGCAGCTGGATCAGGCGAGGGCGGGACCGAGCCACCTTCGCCCGCAGAATCCCTGCGCGCCGGCTGCACCATGCAGTCGCAGGATACCAGCGTTCGTCTGGTTGATCATGGAACGGATCGGGGGTACCCCCAGGGTATGGCCACCGACGACGACGCAGCCGCGAAACTACCGCCCGCGCCTGCGAGCGAGCCCAAAGAGGCACCCGAGCGTCCACGTGCTGTTACGAGCCCGGGTCCCGATAAGTCGGAGAGCGAGAAGATCAACGAGCGGCTCACCGAGCGCATCCGGCACGGCACGATTCCGCCGGAGCCCCGAGAGCCGCGCGACGCGCGCGAGCCTCGCGACCCACGCGAGGACAAGCTCAACGAGACCATCCGCCAGCGGCTCGAGCATCTCGTTCCCGAGCTCGTGAAGAAGACGTTCGCCGCCGGCATGGGCGCGGTGTTCTCCACCGAGGAAGGCATTCGCAAGATCGCGCGCGAGGTCAGCCTGCCCGACGTGGTCGGTTACGTCGCGTCGTCGGCCGATGGAGCGAAGGACAAGGTGTTCGAGATCGTCGCGCGCGAGACGCGGGACTTCCTCGCAAATCTCAACCTCACCGAAGAGATCGCGAAGATCCTCACGACACTGTCGTTCGAGATCAAAACCGAGATAAGGTTCATTCCGAATAGCGAGCGCATCACCGGCGCCGAGCCCGACGTCAAAGCGTCCGTGAAGCTCAAGCGCAATGACAAAGCGATGGGGTCGTCTTCGGACAATGACGACAAGAGCGACAAGGGCTCGCGGTTGCGGTTCTGGCGGCGCGACGGCGAATCGACGGACGCCGCGAACGACGACGACGAGAGCGGCGGGCACGACAAGTAAATCGCCGTAGCCAAGTGTTTGCGCCCCCGTGGGTATCCGGCGTTCTCGTCGGCTGATCTTCAGATCCGTGATGTTCCCTACGCGGTGGGATACGTCGATGCCGGCGTGTTCGAGGTGGCGGCACCGTGACGATGTTACGATTGACCCCGATGAGGTCCTTGGGTGTCGCGCTGCTGTTCGCGGCGACTGGCTGCGCGCAGCTATTCGGAATCGACGAGACCACCGGCGGCAGCGACCCGACGCGGGTGTCGCTGACGATGCAGCGCTGGTCGGTCGGCGCGTCGGTCTCGAAGAACCCGCAGGACATGAGCAAGGAGATGGGGACGTTTCTCGTCGACGATGGCGCCGGCGGTTTCACGAAGCTCGCAGCCGAGCACAGTGCTGCCGACGAGCTGAGCGCGGCGCTCGATACCGGCACGCCGCCGATCCTGTTCTCGCTGCCCGACCAGACGCCGTTTCAACGCCTGTGGGCGACACCCAACCGCGACCGCAGAGGCGTGTTCGCGGCGTTCGAGCATGCGAACGCGCTCGCGCCGATGCCGAACTCGGAGATCATGCTCAGCGCGACGCTACCGAGCGGTTACGCGAGTAACGAGTCGTTCCGCATCGAGGCGGTCGGCGCGTGGATGGCCTATGGCCTGACGGCCGCTAACCTGCCGGCACCCGACCTCGTCAACACTGCGATCAGCGCAATGATTCCGTTCATGTCGTTCGCGAAAATGACGAGCTTCCCGGCCGCGGCGATCACGAGCCAGGACGTCGTGGTGTTCGAGCGCTACGTCGGCAACCAGCTGACCGGCGTCTATCAAGCGCCGCCATTCGATCAGACCGATGGTCCCGATCCGATCACCGCGAACGTCGTCGGCGTCCCTGCGAACAAACCGCTGACTGCCATGATCATGCCGAGCACGTACTCGCAACGATTCTCCGCGGTGCGTCCTGCGGTCGGCGCTCTTAGCCAGTCGTGGGTCGTGAGGGCGGCGCCCGGGTGGTCGATCGGTTCGATAACCGGCCCGCTCCTGTACGCCGGCACCCCGGCGGCGACCGACACGATGATCATGACGATGTTCGGTAACCCGTTCGAGTCGCTCGATTGGCGCTCGCTCCTGCAGTACGTAGCGCAAGAGAACCTCACGTACATGTTCATGGGCACGCTGGCGCTCGGGCTGTCCGCGCAGCTCTACGTCGTCGCCGAGCCCACGGGTACGCTGAACTTCGACATGCCGGCCGGCTTGCCGATCAACATTCGTGCGAATCAGACGCCGCTCTCGACGGACGGCATGATGGTGATGCTCGATCCCGCGAAGCCCGTCGAAGTCGACGCGATCACCGACAAGCCGGCAGCGACGGTCTACTTCGTCGCGCTCTACGAGGTCACGATGAGCGCCGACGGCATGGCCGCCGAGCGCCACCTGCTCGTCGATGCGGTAACGACCGGCGAGCCAAAGGTGAAGTTCCCGCGCGATCTGTTTCAGACCGATCACTTCTATTACTTCGACTTCCGCACGATGCAGGGCGGATATCTGCAGGCGGCGATGGGCGACTTGCAAACGCTCACGTTGCCGTACCAAGTCAGCCGCGCGGACAGCGCGGTCTTCCAGGTGGTGGCGCAATGAAGCTCTTGCTCGCATGCGTATCGATCATCGTGCTCTGCGGCGTCGCGCACGCCGACAAGAAGGAACAGGCCGACGCGCTGTTCAAGCAGGGCAAGAAGCACATGGAGCAGAAGCACTTCGCGGATGCGTGCGAGGCATTCGAGAAGAGCAACAAGCTCGATCCGGCGATCGGCACGCAGCTCAACATCGCCAAGTGCTACGAGGAGTGGGGCAAGATCGGCCAGGCCTACCTCGCGTATCAAGCTGCCGAGAAACAGGCCGCGGGCGCAAAAGATCCGCGCGAACCGAAGATCCACGAGCTCGTCGTCGCGCTCGAGCCGAACGTTCCGCACCTGACGATCAAGGTCCCCAAGGACGCGCCTGCAGATCTCAAGGTCACGCTCGACAGCCGGCCGGTAGCAACACTCGGCGATGCGTTCGTCCTCGATCCGGGCCCGCACACGATCGAGTGGTGGCTCAAAGGCAGCGCGAAAAAGAGCAAGATCGTTCCCGTCGAGCGCGGCGGCGACTCCGAGGTCACGCTCGAAATGCCGATCGTCGTCGGTGGTGCCGGCGACAAGACCGGCGGCGGTGACAAGACGGGCGGCGGTGACAAGACCGGCGGCGGTGACAAGGTCGCCCAATCGACGACGTCGAAGAAGGGCAAGAACATGCGGCTCGGTGGCATGGTGCTTGGCGGTGCCGGCGTCGTCGCGATCGGTATCTCGAGCTACATGGCACTGTCGGCACGTAGCGACTACAAGGACGGGCTCGCCATGTACTGCGGTGGCATGACGAACAACTGCGACATGATGGGCCTCGAGGTGACGCACGACGCGCGCAGCACGGCGAACAAGGCGACGGTCCTGTTCATCATCGGCGCCGCGATGGTCGGCGGTGGCGCGGCGCTGTACTTCCTCGCACCGAAGGGGCCGGCACAGCCGACCGCACCCACCGAAACGCAGCAGACGTCGTTCTACCTCTCGCCGTCGGTGAGCCCGGACGGCGTCGGTGTCGTGTTCGGCGGCAAACTGTAAGTTTCGTAGATCGCGCGGCGCCCGCGTGCGTTGACGCGAGGATGCGGACGCTCCTACCGATTGCAGTCGTCCTCGCCATGGGCTCGCCGGCGCGCGCAGACGGCGTCGATCCGCAGAAGGTCGCGTCGCGGTGGCTCGATGCCGCGCGGGCCGGCAGTGCGAAGCAGCTGGCAGCGCTCACGGCGCCGTCGCTGATCGTGACAGACGTGCATTCCCAGGTCTCGACGTTCTGCATCCGTAGGATGGATATCGGGTCGCGCGCGCGCCTCGTTCGTGCCGTGCGTGACTTCAAAGTGATGTTCGCCGACACGGCGGGCTGGCAGCGCACCGAGGACGCACGGGATCAACCGGTGTGCCCTGCGGGTCGCAAGCGCGGGCGGGACACGCTGGTTGCCAAGCCCGGCGAGCATGACGTGACGTTCGAGGGTGGCGCCGGCGTCGGGTTCGTTGTCCGCGTATCGAAGGCGGGCAGAGTCGTGTTCGTCGGCAAGTCGACGGTCGAAGGCGATCACTAGCGATTGCGCGCAAAGCTTCGGGGGCTAGTCGCCGTGCGTGCGGTCCGCGGACGCGCTACTTGCGGTCGTCGAAGAGGTCGTCGTCCTTCTTCTCGGCCTTCTCGGTCTTCTCGGTCTTTGTCGTCTTCGTCGTGTGCGTCTTGGTCGACGAGCTCTTCGATGACGTCTTGCTCGCCGTCTTGGTGGTCGACGACTTGCTCGCAGTCTTGGCTGCGTCGGTCTTCGCCGCGTCGGCCTTCGTCGCGTCGGTCTTCGCCGTCTTGCTCGCGTCGGTCTTCGTCGCGTCGGTCTTCACCGTCTTGCTCGCGTCGGTCTTCGTCGCGTCGGTCTTCGCCGCCGTGTCCACCTTCGCGGCGCCGCTCGTCGCGTCGACATTCGAGCCGCCGGCAACGGGTTGCGCCGACATGTTCACCTTGATGTCGTCATGCTTCGCAGGCTCGGAGTCGTCGGTCTTCGCCGCGGCCTTCGTGTCGCCCTTCATCGCGCCTGCGATGAAGAAGCCGCCGATGCCGGCGCACACGACGAGTGCGGCGACGCCCGCGATCACGGCGCCGCGGCCCTTGTTCAGCACCTTCGTGCCCATCTGGCCAGCGCCGCCCGACAGCGAGCTGCCGCCGGTCTTGCTCCAGCTCTTCGGCGTGAGCTGGGGTGGCGTCATCTGCAGGCCGCCTTGCATGCCTGCGAGTGGGAAGCCGGGCTGGCTGCCCTTCGGTGCGGTGAGAATGCGCGAGGCGCGCTCGGCTGCTTGCGATGCGCTCATCGGATCCGACGCATACGGCGCGAGCATGCGCGCGAGCTCGCCGACCGACTGGATGCGGCGACTTGGATCCTTCTCGAGGCAGCGGAACACGATGTCTTGCAGCCCCGGTGGCAGCTGGACATGGAGCGGCGTGGGCGCTGCAGTGCCGACCTTGAGCACGAGCTGCGCGTAGGTCTCGGCTTCGAACGGCGGGCGGCCTTCGAGCAGCTGGTACATGACGACGCCGATCGACCAGATGTCACTGCGCGGATCCGTCGAGCGCGCGGACACCATCTGCTCGGGTGCCATGTACGTCGGCGTGCCGATCACGGTCTGCGTGCCGGTCAGCTCGCTGACTTCGGCAGGCGTCTTCGAGATGCCGAAGTCGAGAATCTTGAGCAGATTCGATCCGTCGGGCCGCCGTGTGATGAAGAAGTTCGACGGCTTGATGTCGCGATGGATGATGCCCATCGCGTGCGCCTCGGCCATGCCTTCGCACGCCTGCAGGATCAAATCGACGACTGCCTGCGGGAGCTGCGGTCCGTGATGGCGCAGGATCTGGTTGAGGTCGTGGCCCTCCAGATACTCCATGACCATGAACGGGCAGCCGTCGGGCATCGTGCCGACGTCCATCACGCGCGCGATGTGCTCGCTGCGCAGACGGACCGTGGATTGTGCTTCGCGCAGGAAGCGCGCGACCGTCGACTGGCTCTCGGCCATCTCCGGCAACAGGATTTTGATCGCGACGGGCTGCTGCAGGTACAGGTGGCTCGCCTTGACGACGCGCCCCATACCACCGACACCGATGATCTCTTCTACTCGGTACTTACCGAGCAGAATCTCCCCGGGATTCGGCCCTTGCACGACGACGCAATTGTAGCAGCCTTTGACTCTGCTACCGCCAATCCGAATACCTACTGGCTAGATGAAACTTAGCCAGTGGTCGTGCTTTGCGTCGCTACCTTTGACTACCGAGAAGAACGATTCCTGGAGGCGGCGCGTCACCGGGCCTGCCTCGCCGCGACCGACCTTGCGATGATCGATGTCGCGGACCGGAGTGATCTCGGCGGCGGTGCCGGTGAGGAACACCTCGTCGGCCGTGTACAGCTCGTCCCGGGCGACGGCCTCTTCGCGAACCTCGACGCCCTGCTCGCGGAGCAGCGTGATCGCGGTATCGCGCGTGATGCCAGCGAGGATCGCAGCTGACGTTGGCGGCGTGCGCACGATGCCGTGCTTGACGACGAAGATGTTCTCGCCGGTGCCTTCGGCTACGTAGCCTTGCGGGTCGAGCATCAGCGCTTCATCGAAGCCGCTCTTGTTCGCCATCCGCTTCGCGAGCACGCTCGTGACGTACTGGCCGCAGATCTTGCCCTTGTTCATGACGGCGTTGCCGTTCGAGCGCGAGAAGCCGGAGATCATGCACTTGATCCCCTTCTTGAGACCGTCGTCGCCGAGGTACGCGCCCCACTCGTAGCAGGCGACCATCGTGCGCACTGGTGACTCGAGCGAGCCAAGACCGAGCGCGCCGTAGCCGAGATAGATGAGCGGGCGCAGATAGGCCGCGCCCATCTTGTTCGTCTTCACGACGTCGATGCACGCCTGCATCAGCTGATCGCGCGTGTACGGGCACTCCATCGTGCAGATCGCCGCGGAGTCGAGCAGGCGCTCGACGTGCTCGCGCAACCGGAAGATGTGCGACTTGCCATCGCTACGCTGGTACGCGCGAATGCCTTCGAACACACCAACGCCGTAGTGCATCGTGTGAGCGAGCACGTGATCGGTCGCGGAGTCCCACGGGATGAGCGAACCGTCCATCCAAATGGAGTCGACCTTCTTGATGGCCATAGGGTTTCGTATCGCACGCCGAGGAGAGATCACAAGGCACAGTGCATCAAGGATCTTCTGGGCACAGGCTTAACGCGGCGCGGCTGTGTAAACCGTTGCGCGGCCGGCAGGAATCTACTTCGGTGCCGGTGAGAGCAGCGCGAGATAAGCGCGACGTATCTCACGTTGCCAGCGCTCGACGTGCTCGAGGAGCGTCGCACCGTCGGGAAACCCGGACCGCCGCGCGAGGCGATCGAGCTCGTCGCGCGATTCGGGTAAGCGGTGAATTGGCTGGTCGTGGACCACCCGCAAGCGGTGTTCGATGCCGCGCAGGAAGCGATAGCCGTGCTCGAGCAGCTCGAGCTCGTCATGGGGAGCGATCCCCAGGGCAGCGGCCGCACGCAGCGCCGGTGCGGTGCCGGTCGTGCGCAGCGCCGGATGCGCGTGGCCGTGCACGAGCTGGAGATACTGCGTCGCGAACTCGACGTCGATCACGCCGCCGGCGTCGAACTTGAGGTCGCCCGCCGAATACCCCGGCCCAGCCGGGTCATTCGGATCTTTGACACGCGGCCGCTTGTGAAAACCGCCGCCGAGCTCGCGCTCGATCCGTTCGCGCATCGCGCCGATCGCTTCAGCGACCTGCTGCGCATCGTGCGGGGCGCCGTACACGGTGTCGGCGGCGAGGCGCGCGACCTCGGCGCCGAGCGCGGCATCGCCGGCGATCGGGCGGAGCTTGATCAGTGCCTGGCGCTCCCACAGCCGCGCGTCTTGCTCGTGATAGCGACGGAACGCCGCGAGCGACGACACGAGCAGGCCCTGCGTGCCCGACGGTCGCAAGCGCGTATCGACCTCGTAGAGCCGGCCGCGCGGGGTGCGCTGACGAAGCGCGCCGAGCAGGCGCTGCGAGAGCCGCGTGAAATGCTCGAGGGCGGCATCGTCGCCTTGATAGACGAAGATGACATCGAGGTCGGCCGCATAACCGAGCTCGTAGCCACCGAGCTTGCCGAGCGCGAGCACCGACAAGACGCCGTCGACCTTCGGCATGCTCGCCTCGACGATCGACAGCGCGACTTGCAAGCACGCCTCGGCGATCGCGGTCAGCTCGACGCACACCGCGAGCGGATCGAGCGCACCCGCGAAGTCGGCGAGGCCGACGCGCAGCGTGTGGCCGTTCTTCACCTCGGCGACCGCGCTCCACACCGCTTCGGGATCGCTCGCGTCGACGGTGGCGAGTCGTGCCACGAGATCGGCTTTGACTTGCGCGGCCGTGCGCGTCGGCGCCGTCTGGCCAAGCTCGACCAACAGATCGATCAGCTCTGGCGTATCGACGAGCGTGCGCGCGAGGTACACGCTGGCGCCAAGGATCGAGCCAAGCAGGCGCGCGATCGCCGGTTGCTCGTCGAGCAAGCGCCAGATCGACCACGCTTCGCCGCGGCGGGCGATCATGTCGCCGAGCGCGCGCAGCGCTTGATCCGGATCCGCCGATGCCGCGATCTCGGAGAACAGCAGTGTACCGATCCGGGCCGAGCGATCGATCGCGGCCGGCGATAGCGGCGAGCCAGGGCGTCGGCGTGCGCGTGCAAGCTCGGCGCGCGCCGCAGTGACGTCGGTGAAGCCGAGGCGTGCGAGCGCCGCCGCTTCCGCTTCTTCGGTCAGGTCGCCGTGCAGGATCGCGAGGATGTCGGGGCGATCGTCGGGTTCGTCGCCGAGCGTCTTGAACAGCCGCGCGACCGCGGCGGTGTGGCGGAACAGGTCGGTGTCGATCGCGGGACTGCTGATCCGCGCCGCGAACCGCGCGCGCTCGTCGGCATCGGCGGGAATCGTCTGTGTCTGCAGACCGGCCTCGAGCTGCAGGACGTGCTCGGCGTGGCGAAGCCAGCGGTACGCGCGGTACAGCACGAGGTGTTCCTCGTCGGTGACGAGGCCCGCGAACAACAGCGCGTCGAGCGCGGCGAGCGTGCCGCGCTTGCGGATGCTCGGCCGCTTGCCGCCATGGATCAGCTGCAGCGCCTGCACGAAGAACTCGATCTCGCGGATGCCACCCTCGCCGTTCTTGACGTCGAAGCCATCCCCGCTGCGCACGAGCTCGCGCTTGATCCGGCGGTTGAGCTCGCGCACGTCGTCGAGCACTGCAGGCGACGTGATGCGCGGGAACACGAACGGCTCGAGCATCTTGATCGTCTCGTCCCCGAGCGTGCGATCGCCAGCGCACGCGCGCGCCTTGATCCACGCCTGGCGTTCCCACGGCCGGCCGAACGTCTCGTAGTAGCGCTCGAGCGCGTCGAGCGAGCCCGCGATCGCGCCCTTGCCGCCCTCGGGCCGCAGCCGCAGATCGACGCGAAACACGAGATCGTCCTCGGTGACTTCGGAGAGCGCACCGGTGACCTGCGCGCAGAGCTTCGCGAAGTATTCGTGCAGCGAGATCGATCCGGCCTCGCCCTGATCCGACGAGTAGACGTAGATGACGTCGACGTCGGATGCGAAGTTCAGCTCCTCACCGCCGAGCTTGCCCATGCCGATCACGGCAAGCAGCGCGACGCGCTCGTTGCCGTCGTCGTCGATGTAGCGAGGTTGCCCGTACCGCGCGCTGAGCTCGGCGCCGTGGAATGCGATCGCGGCGTCGAAGCACACGTCGGCGAGGCGGGACAGCTCGCGGCCGACCTCGGTATCCAGCCCGAGCTCGAGCTCGCGCACGCCGAGGCGCACCAGCTCGTCACCGCGGATCCGGCGCAGCGCAGCCCGGAGCCCGGCTGCGGTCGTGACGGCAGATGTTGCGCCCGTCACCTCGGCAACCAGCTGGTCCCGGGGTTTCTCGCGGCGGAGGTAGGGGTCATGGGCGACTCTGCCCAATCGGAGGGGATCGCGGGTCAGGAGCGTGGCCAGGTAGGGGGCTCGCTGGCAGGCCAGGGTCGCGATTTGCGTGCCGGTCTCGTCCAAGTGGGTGAGATCCAGGCCGCTTTGCGCCGCAGCGTCGAACAGGCGCTCGGCCCGACGTTGCGCATCTGCCTGATCGGGCGCACCTACTGCCAGATCAGAAGGCCTGACCATGACGGGACCATACCTTGACAGCTCGCGCTCTCCGCATTACCCAAGGCGTTGATTCTCTTCGGTCATGCGTGATCTTTATGAAGTACTCGGGGTCGAGCGGGGCGCGAGCCAAGCCGATCTGAAGAAGGCCTACCGGCGCCTCGCGCAGCAATATCACCCTGACAAGTGCGGCGGTGACAAAGACTCCGAGGAGAAGTTCAAGGAAGCCGCGAACGCGTACCAGGTGCTCTCCGACGACGAGCAGCGCGCGCTCTACGATCGCTACGGCTTCGACGGCATCCGGCGCGGTGCAGGCGGCGGTGGCGGCGGCCCGGGCTTCTCGACGGTCGAAGACATCTTCTCGGCATTCGGCGATCTGTTCGGTGATTTCTTCGGCGGCCGCTCGAGCGGCAAGCGCCAGCCGCGCGGCGCGGATCTGCGCGTCGACCTCGAGCTGACGTTTGCCGAGGCGGTGTGGGGCACCACGAAGGAAGTGAAGGTGTCGCGCGCCGTCGGATGCGAGACGTGCAGCGGCACCGGCGCGAAGGTCGGCAGCAAGCCCGACGTCTGCAAGACCTGCCAGGGCAAAGGGCAGGTCGTGCACTCGCAGGGCTTCTTCATGGTGCAGACCACGTGTCCGCAGTGCCGCGGCGCTGGCAAGACGATCAAGGATCCGTGCGAGGACTGCCGCGGACGCGGCGCCAAGCCCGAGACGTCCACGCTGTCGGTCACCGTGCCGGCGGGCGTCGACGACGGCCAGACGCTGCGGCTCGCCGGCAAAGGCGAAGCGATCGCAGGTGGCACCACCGGTCATCTCTATGTCGTGCTGCACGTGCAGGGCGACGAGCGCTTCCGCCGCGACGGCGACGACGTGCTCACCGAGGTGCCAGTCAGCTTCGTCAAAGCAGCACTCGGCGGCGAGATCGAGATCTACACGCTCGAGGACAACTGCAACGGCGCAACCACGATCGATCTCAAGCCAGGCACACAGCCGGGCGATGTGATCGTGCGGCGCGGGCAGGGCATTCCGCACGTCGGCGAGCACGGCCGCGGCGACCACGTCATCCAGTTCAAGGTCGAGATCCCGAAGAAGCTATCCGCTAAACAAGAGGAGCTTCTGCGAGAGTTGGCAGCCGACCTGGGTGAAGACAACTTGCGCGCCGAAAAGCGCGGCTTGTTCAATCGCAAGAAGTGACACCCACGAAGCGGCCTCTGTCGCTTCTGGCACCTCGTGGTCGCAGCTCAATTCACAGCGTCGTAGCGCGGCTTACGCGATGTCGGGTGTAGCCAACAGATCGTTGCACCCCCAAGCATCAACTGTGTCAGCCGCGGCAATCCGAATTGTTACGTCCGCGCGCGCGGCACCGTGATAGCTGACGCTCGCGATGGCGAACCGTTGTTACCTGTACGCGTGCGAGGCCGACCCGAGCCGGCACGATGTGGCCCCGATCGGCCTCTGCGAGCACACCAATGACATCGCGCTCGCGCAGCTGATCATGGTGATGCGCGGCGCACGCCGGGTCGACTCGCTCTTGTTCGCCAATCACTTTGCCGTCGTCGCCGACAACGCCGGCGCTGCCGAGCGCACGCTGGCGTTCCTCGCCAAGCTCGGCTCCGGCAAGGTCGTCGAGCGCACGCAGTTCGATCAAGCGCTCGACCAGATGCGCGAAGTGGTGATGCAGACCACGCTCGACAGTCACCTGCTGCTCGAAGTCGGCGAGGTGCTCGATCCGGAGGATGTGGACGAGCTCGTCGCCGGCCTTGCCGATCTCGACGCCCAGATCGAGCGCGCGATGCGCGGCGAAGAAGAAGCGTGGCTCGACGAGCTGCGCGCGTCGTGGCAGACGACGGTGATGCCGTGGTGGGCGAACTCGCTCTACTACTCGTTCGGCACTCAGGCGGTGACGTGGAACCGCGGCGACGTCGACGCGATGCTTGCAGTGCACGATCGCGCGATGACGAAGCTCGTCGGCCATCCGTTCCGCTATCGCATCGGTCCGGGCGTCGCGCCGCATCAGCTCGGCACGATCGTCGAGGCGATCGCCGATCTCGCGCAGGATGTCGAGAACGTTCCGGATCCGCGCCTGAACGGTTGCGAGATCGGCGTGCACGAGCGCGACGTGCAGATCACATTCCGTGAAGGCACGCTGTTCGTTCGCCTCAGCACCAGCGGGTGGCCGAGCCACGGCGTGAAGCGCCGCGTAATGCACGCACTCGGCGTGTTGCCGCCGCCGCACGTCGAGTACGGCCGCGCCACCGTCTGATCACTTCGGAACGTAGAGCTTGATCTCGACGCGCCGGTTCGCGAGCCGGCCCTTCACCGTCGAGTTGTCGGCGACCGGATCCTCGGCACCGACGCCATCGACGACAACGCGGCCGGTCGGAATGCCCTGCGTGGCCATCGCCTGGCGCACGGCTTCGGCGCGCGCACGCGCGAGGTCGGTCGCGATCGTCGCGACGTCGGGCGGCGGCTGACCTTCGACAGGCGTCGCGAACGCCTTCGCCTCGCGATCGTCGGTGTGACCGATGAGCACGACGCGGATCGACGGGTTCGCCATCATGACCTTCGCGATCTTCTGCAGGTACTTCGTCGCGCTTTCGCGCACGGCGGTCTCGCCCTCGGCGTAGAGCAGGCCTTCGATCGAGCCCTTCAGCGCGTCGACGTCGGCGGGCACGCTATCGGGGCAGCCGTCGTCGTCGGCGTAGCCGTTGATCGTCTCGAGCTGGCCCTCGCACTTGTCGGCGATGTCGAGCACGCGATCGCCGTCGTTGTCGATGTCGGGGCAGCCGTCGGCGTCCTCGAAGTTGTCCTGGTCCTCGGCGCGATCGGGACATCGGTCCTGCGTGTCGGGGATGCCGTCTGCGTCTTTGTCGGCGGGCGGGCCCGCCTCGACGACCTTCTGTTCCTCGACGACTTGCGGGCGCCGCGGCTTGCCGGGCGAGAGCTCGATGCCGAAGTTGATGTCGCCTTCGAGGTTGACCCAGCCGCCGATCAGGCCTTCGTCTTCCGCCGACGGGATCGCCGAGATCCGTGCGTCGAAGCGCATCACGAAACCCTTGAGCGAATCGAAGCGAATGCCGGCGCCGAAGTAGCCCTCGCCGACGATGCCGGAGTTGAACGTCTTGCGCGCGCTCGATATCGCGATCGGCGAGCCGCCGCCGACGAGGATGAACGGGTTCATGCGGCGCTGCGGCAACAGATCGATGCGCGCGTGCACGCGCGGCTCGAGCCACACGACGCTCGTGTTCACGTTCATCTCGGTGGTCGTCTTCGTCGGTACGAATACGAGCTCGAGCTCGGGCACCAGCCACGGCAACCCGAACGGCTTGCCGATGCGCGCACCGAAGCCGATCATGTTCTTGAGATCGGGGTGCGCGGGCTCTTCGTAGTTGTAGCCGAGCAGTCCGCCGCTGCTGAACAGACGCGGACCGAAGAAGCCGCCGAGCTGAAGGTAGTCGCCGTCACCTTCGCCTTCGGCGGAAGCGACTGCAGGCGCGAGTAGCGTGAGACCCAAAACTGCGAGCGTTACCCTGCGCATCACGCGCGCCAGTATAACTGCGAATTACGCCGGGTGGCGCGACGCGCACGTGGTCGTCAGGCTTGGCTAAGTCCTGGCCTTACACGCCCCTTACACGGCGCCGTGACACAATAAACGCAGTGCGGATCCTGGTGGTCGAAGACGAACCGAGCTTGCGCGATGGCATCGTCGATTTGCTGTCGGGCGACGGCCACACGATCACCGCGGTCGGCGACGGCGTCGCCGGTGTCGAGGCGGGGCTGCGCGATCCATTCGATCTCGTCGTGCTCGATCTCATGCTGCCGCGGCTCGATGGCATGGAGGTCTGCCGACGCCTGCGTGCGGCGCGTCCCGGCATGCCGATCTTGATGCTCACCGCGCGCGGCTCGGAAGACGACAAGGTCCGCGGCCTGATCGAAGGTGCCGACGATTACGTGACGAAGCCGTTCTCGGCTCGCGAGCTGCTCGCACGCGTGCGCGTGCTCGGTCGGCGCGCACCCGCCGGCGAGTCGCTCGACGAAGTGCAAGTCGACGGCGCGGTCATCGATCTCGCGCGCATGACGGTCATGCGCGGGGATCAACGCGTCGCGCTCACGCCGCGCGAGGTCGGCATCGTGCGCTGGCTCTACCGCAACAAGGATCGCGTGGTCACGCGTGCCGAGCTGCTCGAACAAGTGTTCGGCCAGCGTGGCGACCTGCAGACGCGCGCGGTCGACATGGCGATCGCGGTGCTGCGCAAGAAGCTCGAGGCCGATCCGCAAAAGCCGACGCTGATCGTGTCGGTCAAAGGCGCGGGGTACGCATGGAGACTCGCGCGCTGATCCGAAAGAGCAGTGTGTCGCGTGCGTGGCACGCGGCCGCGCTGCTTTCGGTGCTGCTCGCGGCACTGCTCGGCGCCTGGTTTTTCTCGGGCTGGCACGACGTGCGAATGCGCCAGCACGACGTGCGCGAGGCGCCGCGCCGCGCTGCCGACCAGCGTGCCGACGAGCTCGCGCGCGAGCTACACGGCGAGCTCGAAGCCCTGATCACGCGCGAAGTCCGTCGCCCGTACTTCCACTACCAGAATCTGATGCACGACCCGAAGGCGTCGGTCGGTGTCTCGGTCTCGCCGTCGCCGCTCGCACGCAATCCCGAGGACAAGCTCGTCCTCGGCTACTGCCAGATCGACGCGAAGGGCAAAGCGACCACGCCGACGATCAA
>DASUFX010000529.1:0-3497 GCA_036274355.1 Kofleriaceae bacterium
TGAGCTTCGCCTGGGCGATCGCAGCCTCGATCATTCGATCCTGCTCGGCCGGATGCTTCCACTTCTCCTGGATCTCCGGCGCCAGCGTGTCGACTGGATCGTAGTAGAGGAAGAAGCCCGGCTTCACGCTCGGCGCGGCGAACACCGAGATTCCGGTCTCGCGATCGTAGTGCTCGAAGCTGTGCGCCACGCGCTTGCCGCCACCGCCCGGCGCGTCGACGACGAACGTCGGCGTGTGGAAGCCAGCGGTCACACCGCGCACGCCCTTCTCGATGTCGAGCGCGGTCTGCAGCGTGGTGCGCAGGTCTTCGACGCCCTTCACGAGGTCGTGCACGTAGACGTAGTACGGGTGCACCTGGCAGTGACCGAGACGCTTCACGAGCAGCTGCATCGTGTCGACGCGATCGTTGACGCCACGCTGAAGCACCGACTGGTTGCGCACGATGATGCCGCGCTCGAACACACCGTCGAGTGCGCGCTTCGTGATCGCGGTGATCTCGTTCGGGTGGTTGAAGTGCGTGTGGAGGACGACTTCTTTGTGCAGCTTGCGGCCGCGTTCGACGACGGCGGTCAGCGCATCGACCCACTCGTGGTCGGTGATGAGCTTCATCGGCATCACTGCCGGGCCCTTCGTCGCGAACCGAATGCGCCGGATGTTCGGCATCTCCAGCAGGCGATTGCCGATCAGCGTGATCTGGCGAGCCTTGAGCTGATAGCTGTCACCGCCGGAGACGACGATGTCCTCGAGCTCCGAGCGCTCGGAGATGTACCGGAACGCGCGCTCCCAGCGATCTTCGGTCGCCTTGAGGCTGACCTTGTCGACCATGTCCGTGTCGACGCCGACCGCGTAGCTGCGCGTGCAGAACCGGCAGTAGACCGGGCACGTGTCGAGCACGAGGAACAGCGCCTTGTCGGGATAGCGATGCGTGAGCCCGGGCACCGGCGCGTCGGCTTGCTCGTGCAGCGAGTCGAGCGTCAGCTTCGGGTGATCGGGCAAGAGGCGCGACGCGATCGGAATGAACTGACGGCGCAGCGGATCGCTCTCCGGATCGTTCCAGTCGATCAGCGACAATAGATACGGCGATACGCGGATCGACATTGGCGAGCGGTGAAAGCCTTGCTCGACGTCGTCGTAGAACGAGCGCGGTACGAGGTCTTGCACCGCGGCGAGCAGCTTCGCCGGGTTGGTGATCGTGTTCTTCGCCTGCCAGCTGTGATCGAGGAATGTCGCTTCGTCGACCGTGCGATAGGCGGGGATGCGCTGCCAGAACGGGCCGTCCAGCAGCTGGCGGTGTTGCAGGGTCGAGGGATCGACCTGCGGCTTTAGATGTTGAATCGGTTCGTCGCCGGGAGCGCGCGGACCGATTGTCTTGAGTTGGTCCATGGGAGTCCTGCAGTCGTTAGAGGGTGTGCCGGTAGGGAACAGCGCCTCAGACGACGTCGGGCTGGTGCGGGACAGAGCCCAGGTACCACATGAGATCCAACGTATATCAGGGTGCCCTCGTTCCGGCTAGATGCCGTGTGAAGGGCGGCGCGCTAACCTGTGGAGTGAGGCGCCTCGGCCCACCACGCGAAACGGCACCGACGCGGCAAGTCGTAATCGCCGCCCTCACGCTGCTCGTGCTCGGCAGCGTCGGCGCGGTGCAAGCCGGGCTCGCAGGCAGCCAGTTCATGTTCGACCTCGAGCAGGAACGCCCAGCACTGACGCGGGTCGCGCCCGCCGCGTTCGACCCGCACACGCCGCGGCTCGCGCGCCGCGTGTTCGTCGTCATCATCGATGGTCTGAGACTCGACAAGTCGTACGAGCTGCCGTTCATCGATAGCCTGCGGCGCCGGGGCGTCGACGGCGAGGCCCAGTCTCATTATCCGACGTGGTCGCGCCCGAACTACGTCTCGATCTTGACCGGTGTGCCGCCGGAGGCGAGCGGCGTCCGCACGAACCATCACTCGACACCGGTCGCACTCGACTCGCTGATGGATCGCGCCAAGGAGGCGGGCCTGCGCACTGCGATGGCCACCGACTACGACGTCCTGCCGCGCCTGTTCTTGCGCGCGCGCACACCCCGCAGCGGCGAGGTCACCCGCGAGGTCGCGCCCGTGCTTCACCACGACGACGATGTCGACCCACGTGTCGACGAGGACTCCGAGGTCGTCGATGTCGTCGACGACAAGGAAACAGCAGCCGCCGTCCGCGCGCCCGACGCAAACCTCGAGTCGCCGTTCGACGACGCGCGCTATGCACCGTGGCCCGGTGGATTCTCGGAGGCCGGCGATGCACTGGCTGGGGAAAATGCCGACCTGGTCGTCATGCTGCTCGGCGCCGTCGACGTCGCCGGTCACGCACACGGTGGCAAGAGCGAGCAGTACCGCGATGCCGCGCTCATCGCGGACCATGCACTCTCGCGCGCGCTTGCCCGCGTCGATCTCGAGCGCGACGCCATCATCATCACGGCCGATCACGGCCACACGAACCGCGGTGGTCACGGCGGGGTCGAGCCCGAGGTGCTCACCGTGCCGTTCGTCGCGGTCGGCGCCGGCATCAAACCAGGCGCGACGCCGAACGACGCGCATCTGATCGACGTCGCACCGACGGTCTCCGCACTGCTCGGCATCGCCGCACCGGGTCATGGCCTCGGCCGCACGCTGGTCGAGATCCTCGCCGGCGACAGTGCCGCCAGCATGGCCTGGCAAGTCGCCGATACCCAGCGCCTGACGATGACGCGAGCGGTGGTCGCGGGCGCGGAAGCAACCGCCGAGATCGACGTGCTCGAGAACCGCGCGCTGCGCATCGGCCTCGTCGTCTGTGGTGCCGCGCTCGCGATCGGGCTCGCGACACTCCTGATCAGGCGGCGCGTGCTGCGCCTCGACATCCGAGTGCTGCTCGTCTCGGTGCCCGCGTTCTTCGTCGTCTACTACGGTTTGCTCGGTGTGCTCGGTCAGCGGTGGTCTCCATCGCTGTTGCCCGCGAAAGGTCACCTCGCACAGACGCTGGCCTACTACGGCATCGCGGCAATGGCGGTGCAGCTCTTGTTCAGCCTGTGGGCGCTGCGCAGCCAGCGCACGCTCGCCCAGCGGCTCGCCGCCGCGAACGGCATCGCGTGGATGGGCCTCATGCTCGCGATGATCCCCGCTGGCCTGGCGTGGGCGTTCTATCCGCCGCCATTCGTCGAGGTACCGCCACCGCTCTGGCTCGTGTTGATTCCCGCCATCGAGGTCGCCGTCGGCTGCGCCGCGGTGTCGGTCGCGCTCACGCTGATGCTCGAGGTGATCGTGTTCGCCTCACGCGCATGGCATCGCGCGCCGCCAGCTGGCTAGTTACAGACGCCGTACTCGATGTCGATCGTGTGCGGCGTGGCGAAACCAAGACATGTCTGCGTTCCGGTGCAGCCGGTATTCGCGGTCTTGTTGCAGATGCGGCGGCACTGGTAGCTACCGGCCGTCACCGTCGTGCACAGAAAGCCCGGCGCGCACATCGCATCGTTGCCGAGCGTCGTCCC
>DASUFX010000530.1:0-4482 GCA_036274355.1 Kofleriaceae bacterium
GCATGATGCCGAGCCGCACTTCGGTGAGCCCGACTTCGCTGCCCTCGACGAGCACGCGGAAGTCACACGCCATCGCGAGCTCGAGCCCACCACCGTACGCCGAGCCGTTCATCAGGCACAGCGTCGGCTGCTTGATCGCGGCCCAGCTCTCGATCGCACCGGCGATCGCGTTCAAGTACGGCGCGGTTTCGTTCGCCGACACACCCTTGCGCTCTTTGAGATCCGCGCCCGCGCAGAACGCCTTCTCACCTGCGCCGGTCAGCACGACCGCGCGCACGTCGTCGCGCTGCTCGAAGCCCGTCGCGATCTCGGTCAGCTGGAGGTTCACGTCGCGAGACAGCGCATTGCGAACTTCGGGACGGTTCAGCGTCACCCAGACGACGCCGTTCTTTTCTTCGACGAGGATCTCCGCCATGCGCGGAAGCTATCAGCTTCCGAGGCGCTCGGTGCGGCGGCGGGCACGCGCTTGCTTGCCGACGTGCGCCTTCAAGTATTTCGACGGGAGCTCGTGGCCGACGAACGTCGAGGCCGTGCGCGACGCGTCGACGAGCTTGTCGAGATCGATGCCGGTCTTGACGCCCATCGAGTGCAGCATGCCGACGACGTCTTCGGTCGCGAGATTGCCCGCCGCGCCCGGCGCGTACGGACAGCCGCCGAGCCCACCGGCCGCGGAGTCGACGGTCGTGATGCCGAGCTGCAGCGCGACGACGACGTTCGCGAGTGCGGTGCCTTGCGTGTCGTGCATGTGCACCGCGATCGACTCGACCGGATGCTTCGCCAGCACGCGAGTGAGCACGTCCTCGGTCTGGAACGGATTCGCGACGCCGATCGTGTCGGAGACCGAGACTTGAAACACGCCCATGTCGCGCAGCCGGCCGACAAGCTCGACGACGCGATCCGGATCGACCTCACCCTCGTACGGACAGCCGAAGCACGTCGACAGGTACGCGCGCACTTTCACGTTCGCTGCGAGCGCAGCAGGCACGACCTCGTCGAACGCGGCCAGCGTCTCGGCGACGGTCTTGTTCACGTTCTTCTTGTTGTGCGTCTCCGACACCGACATGAACACGGCGATCTCGGTCATGCCCGACGCGAGCGCGGTGTCGAGGCCGCGGCGGTTCGGCACGAGCGCGCTCATCCGCACGCCCGGTGGCCGCTGCACGCCGCGCGCGACCTCGGCCGAATCGGCGAGCTGCGGGATCCACTTCGGCGACACGAAGCTCGTGATCTCGATCGCGCGGATCCCCGACGCGACGAGCGCATCGATGAAACGGATCTTGTCCGCGGTCGGAACGTTGCGCGCCTCGTTCTGCAAGCCATCGCGCGGGCCGACCTCGTAGATCGTGACCTCGGCGGGCAGCTTCACGGTGCGCCTCCCATGCTCGAAAGATACTTCCCGGTCAGCTCCTCGACCAGCGACGGCGTCAGCTCGGCGAGCGTGTCGATCACGTGGTGGGCATGATCCTGCCGCCAACCACCGAAGTTCCCTGCCCTGACCGCGACAACCAGGCAGCCAGCCGATCGGCCAGCTTCGATGCCCGACTCGCTATCCTCGATGACGATGCACTCGTGCGGCGGCAGGCCGAGCACCCCCATCGCCTTCTGGTAGCCGTCGGGATGCGGCTTGCTCCGCGGCACGTCCTCGGCGGCAACGATCGTGTCGAAGTGCGAATCCGGCCCGATCAGCGGGATCACCTGCATCGCTTCGGCGCGCGCGCTGCCGGTGATGATCGCGCGCGGGTACGTGCGGGTCCACGCGAGCGTCTCGCGGGCGTGCGGCATCACCGTGACGCCGACTTCGGCAAAGACTTCCTCGCGGATCGCCGCCGTCTGCGCGATCACCTCGTCGCGTGTCCACGCGAGCTGCGGGTACCGCGACTTCAGGCGGTCGTAGATCGCCATCCACGAGCGGCCGATGATGAAGTCGCGATCGGATTGCTCGATCGCGATCTGCTGGCCGCGCAACAACGCGCGCGCCATGGCCTCGCCGCTCTCGCGCTCGGTGTCGACAAGCGTGCCGTCGAGGTCAAACAAAAAGCCGCGGATCACTCCGCGGACTTATAGCAGGCCTCGGGCCTCAGACCTCAGGCCTCGGGTCAGATCCGAAAACAGAAACAGCCGGCTCCAACGAGTCGGCTGCTGATTTCTGATTCTGGTTTCTGGGTTCTGGCTGAGGTCTGAGGTCTGAGGCCTGAGGCCTCTTAGAACTCGGTCCAGCTACCGTGATCGCACGCCCAGCCACCGAGACCTTGCTCGTCGATGAACTGACCGAACACCACACACATCTCGAAGCCGAACGGCAGCGTGCGGCCTTCCGTGTTGTTCCACGAGCACGCGACGTCGATCGTGTCGCCCGGGTTGATCAAGTACGGCTCGGTGGTCTCGTAGCGGTTCTCGGGCGGGTGGAACGTGTACTGCTCCTGCCAGTCGAGATCGAACATGCGCTTCTTCTCGCCGCTGCGCGTGATGTCGACCGTGATGTGCGAGCCCCAGCGGTGCTCGTGCGGAATCAGGTACCAGAGCTTGTACTGCTTCTCGTACGTGCAGTGCATGTTCTGGGTCGACTGGCCCTGCGCGACCTCGAGACCGGTGTTGACGATCGCCAACGAGCCCGACGGCGTGTGCGGGCCCGCGTCGGCGAAGTTCACGTTGATCACGCTCTGGCCGCGCAGCACTTCATCGCCTGCGTTCAGGTAGTGGCTGTTGACCACGAGCTGCGCGCCCTTCGGGATGCGGAACACGAGATCGCCGGGCGCCTCGTTGAGCATGCCGTTGGCGCCGTTGCCGGTCAGGTACCGAAAGCTCGCCATGTCGGTATCGGTGCAGATGCGCTGCGTACCCGGCGGCTGCTTCTCCGTCGTGTAGAACAGGATCGCGTGGTGACCCGGCGGCTCGTTCTGGTAGCCGAGCGTCGACTTCACGTCGACCTCGTGATCGAACACGATGTCCGTCCACGTGCAGACTTCGTTGTCGGAGCCAGGCTGGATGTTCTCGAAGACCGGCGTGAGGACCTGCACGCCGTTTTTCGGCGCCTCGGGCATCGTGAGATCCGGAAGGACTTCCGGGCCCGAATTGTCGGTGCCGCAGCCGAGTAACGAGATGCCGAGCGCAATGTAGAGCTTCTTCATCGTTATCCCCTCTCTAAGGACCAAGACACGAAGACGGCGTGCAACCACACTGGTTGCTGTTGTTGCAGGTGCATTCGGCACCGGTGCCGCACTGATCTGTCGAGCCCATCTGGCAGGTCTTCGTGCAGAAGTGCGTGGTCGAGCTACCGAGACTGGAGCAGAGCGGAGCCGACGGCGTGTTCGAGCAATCCGAGAGCCCGTTCGGACAGAACTTGCCGATTCCGAGCTCGTTGCCGACATCACCGGGATGACCGCACTCCGAGAAGTACGCATCAACGTTCGCGTCGGGCGTCTTGTTGCCCTCTTCGCCGCCGCAACCAGCGACGAGTATGAACACGAGCATTGCTGCGCGCATGAGCCCTCCTCGGTAGGCGGTGCCGCTATAACGCGATGCTTTGTGCACCCTCAAGCACAAACTTGTGAAACCTCATGGCTGTAACCATCCGTGCAAAGGGGTGCACAGACCCCGTGTCATGCTCACAGGAGTCCGCATGCGCCGTATCGCTCTAGCTCTCGCTCTTTTGGCCCCTGTGGCATGCGCAAACCGCGCAAAACGGTCGATCGATCTCTACGACTCGGGCGATTACGCAGGCGCATCGCGCGCCGCCGATGAAGGGCTCGCGAGCCATCCCAACGACGACGGTCTGTGGGCGATGAAGGTCCGCGCGTCGATCGCGCTCGGTGACATCGAGGGCACTGCGAAGGCGTACGAGATGTACGTGAGCCATCGCGGTGGCGATGACAAAGAGCTGCTCCGCGATCTCGCGACCGCGACGCTCGGCCAAGCACTCGCCTCACCATCCGCGAAGATGAAGATGGCGGCGATCGAAGCGATCGAGCGCATCGAGATCCACTCGCTCACCGATCAGGTCGCCGAGCGCATGGGCGATGACGACGATCGCGTCGCTGCCACCGCGGCCGTCGCGCTGCTGAACGGCATGCCCGGCGCGCCGCAGGTACTCGACGACATGCTGAGGAGCGAAAACGCGGAAGCGCGCCGCATCGCGGTCGAGGGCGTTGGTCGCAAGGTCGCGCTCAAGGGCAAAGGCAACCGAGTCAGCCAGCTCGCTGCGGGCGATCTAGAGACCGCGGCGAAGGACTCCGATCCGCGCGTGCGCCGCGCCGCGATTCGCTGGCTCGGCATGATCAAAGACAAGGACGCGGTGGAAGTGCTGATGCAGCACATGAAGGATCCCGACGACAGCGTTCGCGCAGCCGCCGCGAGCGCGCTTGCACGCATCGGCGTCGGCAACCTCGCCGCGCTCGGCAAGCAGGCGATCGCCGATCGATCGCTCGCGGTGCGAATGGCTGCGATCGATCTCTACGCTGCGGCGAACGCCGACGCAGATCTCGT
>DASUFX010000531.1:0-30568 GCA_036274355.1 Kofleriaceae bacterium
TCACCAGATCGCCAAGTGTTGTCCGCATGAAAGCGGTAGCTTTGCAGTCCGCGTTCCATTTCCCGCATACGCTGCGCGAACAGATGTGCAGGTGCAGGGATTGCGACCGCTCCGCTAGCTATCTCCATCGCTTAGCGCGGCACGACCGCTGCTCTATACGTGTGCATGAAGCGCGCGAACCGAGCATCGATGCCTCACTGGCGTTCGCCCCTGAACCAATTGCGCTCGAACCTACATTGGCTCGCGCTCCTAACGGTCGCCTGCGGTTCGTCGCCGCCGCGTACTGAAACTCCCGGATCACGCGGGCCGCATGCCAACGAGCACCTCGCGGCCGCGCGCGAGCACGATGATGCGGCGCGCGAACGGTCGATGTATCCCGATACTCGCATCACCGACGGCACCGGACGCGTCGACCAGATGTTGATTGCCACCCCGTGGCATCGCACGTGGGATACCGCCGGCGATCAGGAGCGTGCGGCAGCCGCACATCGCAGTGAAGCGCAGGCGATCTATGCCGCGTATGACGAAGCCTGCGCCGGCAGGTCGAGTAGCGACATCTCGGTCTCCCCGATCGTTCGCTATGGCCAGGGTGGCGGTGTTACGCCCGATGGTGTCGAGCTGTATCTGTCGACCGCGGCAGGGCCGCCGGAGCGCTTGCTCGCGGATCTCAAGTGTCACCGCGCGTGGATGAGGCTGGCACCCGCGAACATGGACGCATGCCCGCTCGACCTCGCAGGTCTGTTGATCGATGCGAGAGGCAGCGGCGAGGGCATCACGCTCACGCTCAGCGTCCGCGATCGTTCACTGATCCCGGAGCTCCAGCGCCGTGCCGCGCACGACCTCGAGATCGGGCACCACCACTAATTCAGCTGCGCGGTGGCATCGAGTAACGCGCCGGCGAACGTTGCCGTCATCGCGAGGGCAACGTCGGTGTGATCTTCGAGGACATCGAAGATTGCCGGTGCTCCGCTGCGCAGTGCACGGACGGGCTGGGTTGTTTCGATCGTTGCGCGGTGAGGGAGGCCGGCGAGTGTCTCGAGATGTCCGATTGCGGCGCCGGGCTCGAATAGCTGTTCGCCATCGTCGCGAAGCGCACGCGCCCCACCGTCGATGATGATCAGGCCACCGCTCGCGGGCTCTCCCGCGTGGGCGATGACGGCGCCCGCCCGCCACTGTACTTCCTCCGATGCATGCGCGAGCGTCGCCAGTGCCTGCAGCCGCGCCGACGTGAATGGCAACAGCTGGCGCAGCACGATGAGGCGCTCGACAAGGCCGAGCGGTCCCGCGGCGCAACCACACGTACGTGCCGGCGGCGGCGCAGCTGCGAGCAGGCGTCCTGCCAGCTCGCGCACGGTGGCGAGCAGCACCCCGAAGTTGTCCTCGAGCACCTCGCCCACCTCGCCGGCTGGAAGATACAGCGCCTGGACGTCACTGGCCGCGACGGCGGAGTGCGCGGCCGCGCGATGCGCCAGTACCTCGAGCGCACCGAACACCTGGTGTGCGGACCATGTCTGGCCATGCGGCTGCGATTCGATGCGACCGGCGAGGATCAGGTGCACGCCGTGTACGCGATCGCCCGCCGCCACGATCTGCGTGCCCGCAGGAATCGTGATCTCGACGAGGTTTTCCGCGATCGTGGCGAGCTCGTCGAGGTCGATCGTTTCGAACAGCGGAAACTGCCGCAACTGCAGCATGCGACGTACGCCGCGTGGATTGGCGTCAGACATCGAGCCTCGCGATCGCCTGGTCGAAGGCGTAAATGACGAGCGGCGGACCGACCATCGGTCGCAACCGGGTCAAATCGTGGCGGAGCGCGACCAGGTGGCGCTCGGCGACATGATGAGCGACGACGCACTTGAGCGATTCACTGGAGTCGGCAAGTAGCGCGCCGAGCAGCGCCTCGTACGTCGGGAACGGACCGACTGCGAGGTCACCGAGCTGCGACCGGCGTTGCTCGGGAGTTAGCTCGTCGATGACCGCGAGCAGCGCGCCGCGCTGGTCTACCGGCAGCAGCGACTCGACGATCTCGCGCGCAGCACTGCGACGGTTGCCGTCGCCTCGGTTGATCGCGTCGTGCACGCTGCGCAGGGCGTGGCGTGGGTGCAGGATGCCGAGCGCGCGGAACGTGTGTTCGATCGCCCACCGCCGCTTCTCACCGAGTAGCTCGCGAATCAGCTCGGCGCCGGGAGAGGTGTCGCCGGCGACCACGAAAGCGTCGAGGAGCGTTGTGTAGCGCGCTGCATCTGCGATCGAACGGCGCACGTACTCGTGCAGGATCGCGGGATCGATCGGTAGCAATGGGTTGTTCGCCCGCATCCGGCCGAGTGCGCGCAGGATCTTGAACTCGGTCGTGCCATCGGGCTCGCGCAAGAGACGAGCAACGAGCGCGCTGGCAGCCGCGCGCGAGCGGAACCGACTGATCGTGCGCGGTACGTGACGCCGCACGCCAATCGGCGTACGCGCATCGTCGAGCGCGGCCATGAGCTTGTCGAGGCCACGCGAACCCGTTGCAGTGAACACGCGGCGGACGTCGCCGCGCACGTGCGGATCCTCGAGCAGTGGCACGATGCGATCGAGATCCACGAGCGACGGTGCACGTGCGAGCACACGCAGCACTTCGCGCATCACGGGAACCTCCCTCAGCGCGAGCAGCTGATAGAGCAGGCGTCGAAACCGATCGTGCGGCGTATAGCCGATCGCGTGCGCGAGCGCGATGCGATCGGCAAGTGAGCCGTTCAGCAGCGCGGCGACGCCGCTCTCGACCAGTACCTCGCAGTCGGCATGGTCGCCTAGTCCCACGAGTGCCGCGGCGCGCACGTCGGGATTGGGATCAGCGGCAGCTGCCTCGAGCTGGGCGCGGTTCGAATGCGTACGGCTCGCTGCGATCAGCGCAGCTGCGCGGATTCTTGGATCGGAGTGTTCGATCAGATGGCGCAGCACACGTGCGACATCTGCTCGCAGCTGGCCCTCGAGCAGCAGCAGCGCGCGCCGCACCACGCCCTCGCGCGGGTGATAGAGCACGAGCGCGGGCACGCGGCCGCCGCGAGCGAGCAGCTCGAGTGCGGCGAGTGCTTCCGGCTCGTCGGGACTCGCGAGCGCCTCGGTGAGCAGTGCGGCCGAGTCACCGTCGAGAGCGGGCGCACGAACGTCGCGCTCGATCGCGCCGGCTCGCAAGGTGTCGGCAAACTGCGCGATGTAGGCGCGCTTTGCGATCCGGACGGCGAGCAGCCACGCAACGCTGGTCGCCGCGACGACGAAGCCGAGTAGCTGCGTGCCGATTGCGAGCGAAGCGATCAGGAACCACAGCAGGGCCGCGATCGCTTGTCCGCCTCGCTGGCTAATCGCGTCGGCGATCGGTTTGCCGCCGTCGCGAACGAGCGAAGGCAGTGGCAGGTACAGGATCTCGCTCGCGACGCGCTGCAGGCTGTGGCGCAGACCGCCATCGCAGAGCTTGAGCGCGATGATCGCGAGCAACGTACCGGTGAGCGCGAACCCGCTGGCGGTCGCGATGAGCAAGATCGGCAGCACCATCAGCGCGCTGCCGACGCCCCACCGCGCGAGCAGTCGCGGCGTGACGACGAGCAGGATCAGAAGGCCGACGAAGTTGAGCACGGTGTAGATCGCGCCGAACGCGGTTGCGAGATCGGCGGCTGCGAAGCGCTCGGCGAGCACGCGCTTGAACGTCAGGTCGGCGAGCGTCAATGCGATCGTCGAGATCAAGCCGACGGCCACGAGGAGCCGGACGTAGCGGCGCGAACGACGCGAGAGCGCTTCGACACGCTTGTGTACTGGCGGTAGCGTGTCGTCGAGCGTGCGCGGGGCGTAGACGAACGAGGCGAGCAATGTGAGCGTGAACGCGATCGCGCCCGCGGTCACCAGATAATGCGGCGGGACGATGCGGCCGAGCAGGCCAGCGAGCGCGGAGCCGGTCATGGCACCGAGGACACCGCCGGCTCCGATCACGGCGAACGCGCGCTTCGCTTCCGCGATCTGCAGGCTGCGATCGATCAGCGTCCAGAAGCTCGGCACGACGAGCGTCGCCACGAGGCCCGTCCACACATAGAGCACGAACACGAACGGCGGCGCGATCGGGATCAACACGCCGATAAGTAATGTGCCGGCGATCGCGCCGACGAGAAACGTGAGCAGCATCCGCCGCGGGTCACGCACGCCGCCCCAGCGCCGCACCGCGACAACCGCGAGCATCGCAACCGCCGCGATCGCGAGGTATGCGGATGCGAGCGCGTGCGGGCCGAGCCGAGCAAGAAACAGCGCGTCGCGCGCGGTCTCGAGCAATGCGTGCGCGAGCATGATCCCGAACAACAGCGCAGCGGGAACGACTGCGATGCGCCGCATCTTGGTCATGGGCGCCAGACTCCGATCACGCGCGCAGCCTGCGTCGTCGGATCGCGCGCGAGATGAAAGTAGGTCGTGCCCGTGAACTGCGGCCGCGTTGTATCGACGCGCACGATCGTATAGCCGTTGCGATCGGCGGCAAGCCCGAGACGCGTACAGGTCACGCCGCTGTCGCCGGCCGGTGCATCGGTCGCCGCGAGCTGCGTGCCCGCGTGGTCGTAGGTCGTGATCGCGTAGTGCGTATTACCAGCGGGCGCGAACGCGTGCGCGATCGCGAGGTCCTTGAAGCACAGCGTGTCGTCGGCGATCGCCGGCTCGTCGAGCGGATTGACGCGTTCGAACCAGTAGCGAGCCGTGGCCCGTTGTCTCGCGATCAATGCGTCGACGAGCCATGCCGCCGCCTTTGGATCGCTGAGCTGCGCGCTGTCGACGGCCGCCTTGATCTGGTCGCGCGTGAAGCGGATCAAGATCTTCGACGCCCAGAACTTGTCGATCCGATCCGCGACGTAGATCGGCACGTAGGCCGCCGAGCTCGACACCCACGCGCCTGGGTCGTAGAGATCCGTTTCGTAGAGTCCGAGCCCCCGCACGTCGCGCCACTTGCGTTGTTCCCACGGTCGCTCGAGCGCGCCGAACGAGAGCAACGAGCGCGCCATCGCGGCCGGATCCCAGTAGAACTCGTACCCGTACCGGGCGTCGACATTCTTCTTCGCCGAGAACCCAAGTGCGACGCCGTAGTCGACCCAGTAGTGCTTCACGTAGTGCCGCTTCGGATCGGCCGGATCGCCAACCCACACGTCGAGCATGTTGCCTTCGTGAATGTCGAAGTGATCGAGCCAGCTGAACACGGCGTACGCACCGCGCAGGTCACGGCGAAGCTCGTGCGGGATACGATCGTTTGGATCGTCGCCGCGCACGCCCTCGGCTGCATGGCCACCGAGCGGTTTGCCCGGCAGCCAATGCGAGACGAGCACGCGAATCCTGCCGTCGGCAGCGGTCTCGATCAGGGCAAGCCGCTTGTCGAGCTCGCGCTGGCCGAGAGGTGACTTGTGGCCGAAGATGTCCTTCACCACCGCATCGGGCGCGAGCACGAGGTCCTGCTTGTGCACGTACAGGACGTAGTCTTCGGTGACGTTGTAGCCGAACGCCCAGAGCAGCTTGCCCACGATCACTTGCGTCGCGGTCTCGGCCTCCGGAAGGCCGCGCGGATCGAACTTGAGCAGGAACTTCTCGCCGCGCGTGTCCTTGATGATGAAGCCAACGCTCATCCCGCCAACCTTCGTGCTGACGATCGTCCACGGCTTGAACGCTTCGGGGCTGCCGACGCCGCCGGGTGCCGTGGCGATTTCCTCCGGCGATACGTCGCGCACGCCGATGCGGTTCGTGAACCAGGTCGAATTCGGAACCTCGTCGAGTGCGTTGATGCCGCGCGCACGCTCGGGTCGGTGCAGCTCGAGCGCGCGCGTGATCCGGCGCTGGAACTGGCCATCATAGTTGTAGAGCCAGCGCACGAACGCACGTGGCACCGGCTGCGCCGCGACGTTTGCTCGATCATTTACCGCGCGCGCCGGTGGCGCGTTTGCAAAGCGCACGGGTGGCACCGTCGGTGTCGTCGCACAGCTCGCAAGCACAAGGAGTGGGAGTAGGCGCATCATCGGTCCTCCACGCGAGGTTCGATGTCGAACACCGGATCGAATGCGAGGTTGAAGAACACGCCGCCGTCGATCGAAGACGCGACGCTCACGCTCGCGATGAAGCGCCGCACGTCGTGAAGTTGCAACGAGAAGCCGTATCCGACGCGCAGGTTTGTCGGTTCGATGTCGCGCGGCGACGGAAACACGCGCCCGACGTCGATGAAGAGACTCGCCATCGGATAGTTGCCGAGATCCCACATGTACTCGAGCGAGCCGACTGCCGCGAATCGATCGCGGAAGCGATCGCGTGGGTAGCCGCGCAGCAGCGTCTTGCCGCCGAGCTCCGGCAGCTGGGTGAATGCGACGCTTTGCGTGTCGCCGGTCACGCCCTCGGCGTACAGCCGCGTCGCTAGCGCACGCGGACCCGCGCCGATGTTCAGGAACTGCTGTGCTTCACCGCCATACCTCCAGTAGTCGACGCCGCCATCGAGGGCATGTACTGGACCGGCATAGACAGCGAGCAGCGATCCCGTGTCGAGCACATGATGCCCGCCGAACGGCGTCGAAACCCTGCGGCTGTCCCACCGCAGCTCGAGCTCGCTGTACAGATTTCGGGTGCCCGGCCAGCCGGTGAGCGAGCTTGCCGTATAGATCATGTCGATCGGCGGGCCGTCGCTGCTATCGGCGTACGCGATGTCGGTCAGTGCTGCGGCGGCGCGCACGTGCAGGTCGGAAATCGCGCGGATGTCGACGCGCGTCGACGCGCGAAACAACTCCTCGCGGTGATACGCGATCATCGAGCCTTCGGTGTTGCCGATGCCGTAGAACGCGTCAGCAGGCCGCCGTTCGAGCTCGCCCCGCAGCTCGAGCTGCGTTCGCTCACCGAAGCGCTCGCCCGAGCGCAGGCCGACGCTTGCTTGCGCTCGGTACTCGCCGCCCGTGCCGCCGCGAAGTGCGAGGTGCTCGCGCTCGCCAAACAGGTTGCGATGCACGAAGCGAGCGCCGACGGTGAGACCGTAGCTTTGGTCGAGCACGAGCGTCGGGTAGAGGCCGTACGTCTCGGATTCGTCGAAGAATACGCGCTTGAAGCGATCGACCAGCTGGAAGCGATCGAGCGCCCACACACTCGCGCGCACCGGTGACAGCGCGACTTCGACCGCAATGCGCGGAACGAATAACGCACCTTGGCCGATGTCGCGCAGCACCGAGTCGTGGTCGCCGGGATCCGTTCGGCCGCTCTCGGTGCCTGGCACGGGCGCGGTCTCGACATCGACAGCCGAGGGTTCGTCGCGCGGCGGGGGTGGATCGTCGGCGCGTGCGAGCCCTGTCGTGAGCATGGACACCGCTATGACGACGCGCTTCATGCGTGTGCTCCGGGAAGAGGGTGGAGGACAGGTGGAGGCGGCGGTTCGGACTCGCGACTGATCAGGCGATGACGGCGTGCGATGCCGCCCGCGATCGCGAGCCACACCGTGATCAGAATGAGATTGACGAGCGCGAGGTCGCGGCCCGTGAACGCGAGCTCGTGAATGCCGATGCCGACGAGCACCGCAGACAGCGTGTCGCCGGCGCGCACGAAGAACGTGTCGATGGCGGCTTTCGCCTTGTACTTGACGACGCGGTCGGTCGGCAGGAACAGCGCCTGCCGCACCGTGTTTTGCAGCGAGTAGTCAGTGCCGTTCTCCGCGATCTTCGCGGTGCGCACGAGCATGAGCCCGCCGACCGTACCGATCATCGCGTATGCGCCGAACGCGATCAGCGGCAGCGCGAACAGCGCGCGGCGCACGCCGAGCTTGTCGATGATGCGCGAGACGAGGAACGCCTGGATCAGGAAGCTCGTCACGTTCACCCAGTAGAAGAAGTCGCTGTAGAACGCCTTGATGAGCTCGCGGCGCTCGGCGTTGATCACGCTCGCATCGACTCCGATGCGCGCAGGCACGAGCTCCATCGCGTGCTCGCGCGCCGCGTTCGACAGCACGTATTCACCCGTCGTGTTCACGAGGTTCGCGACGAGTAACAGACACGCGATCAGCAGCAGGTAGCGATCGCGGAGGACCAGCGCGAAGCCGCCTGCACCGGTGATCGGCTCGACCGACCGATGATCGCGGCCGTGCCGGTTGTTCACGTGCTCGATCACATTGAACAGCGCGATACTGGCGCCGAGGATCAGTGCTGCGACGAGCAGCAACGTGAACGTGTTCGCGAGCTTTGCGATGCGCGGGCCGAAGATCGCACCGAGTGAGCCACCCGTTGCGATGATCGCGAACAGCCGCTTGCCTTGCTCTTCGGTGTAGAGGTCGTTCGCGTAGGACCAGAACTGCGCGATCAGGAACACGCTCACGAGGCCGAGCCAGACGAAGAACGCTAGACCGATCGGTACACCGGCTCGTCCGAGGACGAAGAACGCTAGCAGCGATGCGATCACGATCGCGTAACAGACGTTGATCAAACGGATGCGCCGCGTGCGATTCGCCAACATGCCGTACGCAGGCACGACGCCGACGAGCAGCAGCGCCATCGCGCCGTTCGCATAGGTCTTGAGCTCGTCGCCGCGCAGTCCCCACGTGCCGCCGGACAGGATCAGACCCTCGCGCGCCGTCTTCATCACGTAATAGGACGTGAGGATCAAAAAGACGCAGACGAGCATCAACGCAGCAATTACGCCCTCTCCCGGCCGCACCTTGCTGAATGGTCGCAGCAGCCGATCGAGGAACGTCAGCGATGCAGTACCCGAGGTCACGTAGCCGCGAAGTGCAACGGTGGTGCCTAGCTACGCGTGCGACTACGAGTGATTGCCAGTCTCATTCACGCAACACGAGCGTTCGGCAACGAGAATTGCGCAGAGTCTGCGGTGCAGGTTTTTCGTCGACAACCGCGGGCAACCTCGACGAGGATCTCGTTGTCTCGTCCTTGTCACGGATGCGACCCGTGCTTAGCTGTAACTCGCAACGGGGGAGACAACGATGCTGTATCAACGGGTGATTTCGATCTCGATCTTGGGTCTTGCGGCCTGTGGCAATGTCTCGGGACACGTCAGCTCGACGAAGACTGGCGACACGACACATCCGGCCGAGCGCGGCTCGCCGGTCGATGCGCTGCATGCCGCGTGCGGCGATGGCGCGGCAACGCCGTTCGGCACGAACACGGTCAAACGACAGCCGTATCTGCAACAGGTCACGGCATCGGGCGCGATGCTCGGCTGGGTGAGCACGCAGCCCGCAGGCGAGCACGTCAGCGTGACGAAGCCGCCCGATGCGATGGCGACGCTGGCGCCTGGTGTCGTCGAAGACTACGCGCTGCGCAGCGCTGGCGAGAACCAGATGTGGTCGACGCTCGACAAGCTCGAGCCGAGCTCGATCTACTGCTACCAGCTGGCCAACGACACGCAGACGCTCAACGCGCCGACCGGATTTCGCACGGCGCCGGCCGCCGACGATCCAGCCCCCGTTCGCTTCCTCGCGTTCGGCGACTCCGGTGGTGGTGGCTCCGATCAGTACGCGCTGATGGAGCAGATGTACACGGTGCCGTTCGATCTCATGATCCATACCGGCGACATCGCGTACGACGACGGCACGATCGAACAGTACGAAGACAACGTGTTCGGCGTGTACGCCGATCTGTTCCGCAGCATTCCGTTCTTCCCCGCGTCGGGAAATCACGACTATCACACGCAGGCAGGCGCGCCGTTCCGCGACGTGTTCAACCTGCCCGGGGCCAACGGCGAGAAGTGGTACTCGTACGACTGGGGCCGCGTGCACTTCGTCGCGCTCGATACCGAAGCGGACTACGCGACGCAGATGAAGTGGCTCGAGCAAGATCTCGCAGCGTCGCAGGCGCCGTGGAAGATCGTGTACATGCACAAGCCACCGTACTCGTCGGGCATCCACGGCTCGGATACGAGGCTACGCAACATGCTCTCGCTCATCGCGGAGAGGGGCGGCGTTCAGCTGGTGCTCGCCGGTCACGATCACGACTACGAGCGCATGAAGCCGCAGAACGGCATCGCGTACGTCGTGACCGGTGGCGGCGGTATTGGCACGCGTGGCGTCGGGTCCTCGAGCTTTACCGAGTTCTCGGTCGACGTCATCCACTTCGTCTACGTCGAAGTCGGGGTCGACGAGCTCACGCTGCACGCGATCGACGCGACGGGCAAAGAGTTCGACTCGATGGTCGTCCCGCGCACGCGCGCCTGACCGCTGCGCGCAGGTGTTGCGCGAAAACCGATACATGAGTTGGCGCGCGAGATGCTCTACCTGCGGACATGCGGTGCATGAATTTGCTCGCAGTCGGGTTGGCGCTGTCGGCATGTACTTGCGAGAGCGGACCTAATTCAGCAGGCGGCGTAGCGACTCCTCCCGAGAGCACGGCGCCGCCACTCGCCGTTCCTGCGAACGCATTGATGCGGGCGCATATGACGGTGCACCTCGAGGAGGCGGCTGCGCTGCAAGCGGCCATCGCACGGGGCTGGCTCGTCGATGCGCGCGAGCGTGCGCGCTGGTTCGCGTCGCACGACATGGAAGCGCCGCCGTCCTGGCAGCCGTACCTCGATGACATGCGGTATGCAGCGATGCGCATCGCCAGGGCGCGCGATGTCGCGACCGCTGGTGCGCAGATCGGCCTGCTCGGACGCGCATGCGGTGCGTGTCACGAGGCAAACGCTGCAACGCCTGCATTCCAGTACGACCCGCCGCCGACCGACGACGCGACGCTCGAAGCGCAGATGCGTCGCCACCAGTGGGCGGCCGCGCGAATGTGGGAAGGCGTTGTCGGGCCCGCAGACGCGGCCTGGCAAGACGGCGCTCGCGTGATGGCAACGACGCGCCTCGATGTCGCGCGCACCGCGCACGAGAAGCCCAATGCCGACGTCTTCGAGCTTGCCGAACGGCTACGGGACCAAGCGACACAAGCACTCACGATGACCGCACGCGATGCCCGCGCGCGGTTCTACGGAGAAATGATGGAGACCTGCGCGAGCTGTCACAGCATCGTGCGGCCGATTGCGCGGGCCGCCGCGCGCTGAGGAGAACACCATGAAAGCCGCCCGCATCCACGCCTATCGCCAACCGCTCACTCTCGACGAAGTGCAGATGCCGATCGCCCGCCCCGGCGAGGTCATCGTCAAGGTCGCAGGGTCGGGCTTCTGTCATAGCGACCTGCACGTCATCGATGGCGAGCTCCCCGTCTTGCCGCGCATGCCGCTCACGCTCGGCCATGAAAATGCTGGTTGGGTCGCCGAGACCGGCGCTGGCGTCAGCGGCGTTCGCGAAGGCGATCCGGTCGTCGTCTACGGTGGCTGGGGCTGCGGCCGCTGCGACTACTGCGTGACGGGCCACGAGCAGTTGTGCGGGGCACCCGAATGGTGCGGTCTGTCGCAATGGGATGGCGGTTACGCCGAGTACCTGCGCGTGCCGCACGAGCGCTACCTCGTGAAGCTCACGAAGCTCGACCCGGTCTGGGCCGCGCCGCTCGCCGACGCGGCATTGACGCCGTATCGTGCGGTGAAGAAGGCGCTGCCACTCCTCGAGCCCGATCACGCCGTCCTCGCGATCGGTCTCGGCGGTCTCGGCCAGTACGGACTCAAGCTGTTGCGGCTGCTCTCCGGCGCGCCGATCATCGCGGTCGATACGTCGATCGAGAAACGCCGCATCGCCTACGAGCTCGGCGCCGAGACGGTGATCGACGGCGCGGCTCCCGACCTCGTCGACCGCATCAACGCTGCCACGCATGGCAACGGCGTCACTGCCGCGTTCGACTTCGTCGGCGCCGAGCACACGCTCGACACCGCGGTGCGCGCGACCCGGGCGCTCGGCAAGGTGTTCCAGGTCGGCCTCGGCGGCGGCACGGCGCGGCTCAAGGTGCTCGACAACGCGAAGTTCGAAGTCGGCTTCGAGTGCACGCTGTGGGGCACGATCAAGGAGCTGCGCGAAGTGGTCGCGCTCGTCGAGGATGGTCGACTCGCGCTCGGCCAGGCGGAAACCGCGCCGCTCGATCAGATCAACAACGTCTACGCGCGCCTCAAACGCGGTGACGTGCGCGGACGCGTCATCATCACGCCGTCGGCGTAACTACTTTTGCGGATTGCTCGCGTCGGCGCTCTTGTCGTGCAGGTTGACGTCGACGGTGATGTGAATCGGCTCGACCTTCACCGGGTCGACCTTCACTTGCTGAGCTCCGCACGCGGCGAGCAGCACGGCAACAACGATCCACTTCATGGCACAGCTCCTGGCAGACGCGCCGCGACATCGCGTGCACCACGAATCCCGATCGCGACATCGAGCTCCTGGTGGTTGCGGCGGCCGCGGCCGCGCGTGGACAAGCGAAGATCGGTGCCGGCACCCGGCGGTGCGAGCTCGGCGGTCAGCGTGTCGAACTGGAAGTCCGTCACCGCGTCGAGAAGCTTCGCGTGCACCGCGAATGGCGACTGCTCCTTCGTGAGTCGGTCGCGCCAGGTACGGTCGGTGACCTGGAGGCTGCCGCCTTTGCGGGCATGCAGCTCGCCGCTGTCGAGCGACCAGCCGTCGCGGTCGAGCCGCAGCGCGACCGTGCCGTCGACGAGCCCACTGCCCGTAAGGTGCTCGGTCGGCTCGAGGAGCTGGGCGAGCTGGAGACCGCGCGCGTGGACGACGACGTCGCTGCCGGCGCGCACGATGAACGGCTCCACCTCGACCTCGCCGCCAAGGACGTGAGCCTTGCCGCTGACTGCCAGGGTTCGCTCGGCGTCGACTTTCGCTTCGAGAGATACCGCCCAACCTTTCGGGCTCGGATCGCGTACGTCGATCGTGATCTCGAGCGCTTTGCCACTCGCCGACGCGGTGCCGGCCATCCGAGTCTTGGTGCCTTGTACGTCGAGCGTCGAGTCCGCGACCTTTGCATGCCGAAATGGCAGCGCGGCGTTCGCGGTGCGCGTCAGCGCTGGCGCGAGTCGCGCGAGTGCAGCCGTCGACACGCTCGCGTGTGTGATCGAGACGTCGTTCACGTCACGCCATAGCAGCGACAAGCCGCGGTCGAAGTCGAGCGTTCCAAGATCGAGACCATCGTCCAGGTGGACATTGCGAAGCTGCATGTGTTGCAAGCCGATGCTCGCGACCTCGAGCCGCGCATGCGGAAAGCCCCGCTCGACGAGGCCGGCGCGAATATGGTGCTCGACGACGATCGGCAGCAGCACGTAAGCAACGCCTGCGGCTGCAGCGACCCCCATCGCTATCTTCGTACGACGACGCAACACCACGGTTGTGACCGTCACCCTAACCACCGGGTTGCTTCTGTAAACAGCGCAGCGATTGCGCAATCTCTCGACGAATTCGTGGCCGTTACTTTGCAGCCAGTTGCCGCATGCATCGAACCTGCATCGCCATCGTCGACGCCTCGCGTGCCCGCCTGTTCACTCTCGAGCGCTCCGCGGAAGACAGCAGAATCCACGAGGTTCTTACCGAGCAACGCGACTTGGTGAACCCTGGATTGGACGCGACGTTTTCGCGACGAATCGTCGACGAGGTCGCTGCGCTGATCCGCGCAGTTCATGCGGATCGCGTGATTCTCTGCGCAAGCGCGCGAATGCTCGGCGAGCTGCGCAATGCCGGCTCATCTCGACTAGACGCGCGTGTCATCGACGAGCTGCCGCGCGATCTCGTCAAGCTCACGCCTGCGAAGCTGCGTGACCAGCTCGCGTCGTACGGCCTTCTCCCGGCCGCGCAGCGTGCAGCAGCGATGTGAGCGCCACGGGTAGCGCGCCGGCGAGCGCGGCAGCGACGACGTGTGGCATCCCGAGCGGCGCGAAGCCGAACAACGTCCTCAGTCCTGGGATCACCAGCGTCAGCGCGAACACGCCGGTCACCGCGACGAGCATCCAGAAGATGGCGGGGTTCTTGCCGACGTGACTGCCGCGGGCGAGGCGCTCGCGCGAAGCGGCGACGAGCATGAGGTCCGCCGCGATCAGCGCGACGAACGCGAGGGCACGCACCGTGTCGGCAGCGTAACCTGCGTTGTGCGCAACCGCTGCCACGGCGAGTGGACCGAGGGCAGCTGCCACGCCGAGCAGCAGAGCGAACCCGACGCGCTTGGCGTCGAACAGATGCTCGGTTCGCGCGCGTGGTTTGCGCTGCATGACATCGCGGGCGGGTGGATCGAGCTCGAACACGATCGAGCACGTCGGATCGATGACGAGCTCGAGCAGCACGACGTGGATCGGACCGATCAAGGGTGGCCAGCCGAGCAACGGCGGCAGCAACGCAACGCCGACGATCGGCACGTGCACGGAGAGCAAGTAGCTCGCGACCTTGCGCAGGTTGTCGTAGATCGTTCGCCCGGCGCGGATCGCGGCGGCGATCGCAGCGAGCGTGTCGTCGAGGATCACGAGCCCCGATGCTTCGCGCGCGACCTCGGTGCCGTGACCCATCGCGATGCCGACGTCGGCCGCCTTGAGCGCGGGTGCGTCGTTGACGCCGTCGCCGGTCATGCCGACGACCTCGCCGGCGAGGCGTAGTGCGTGGATGATGCGTAGCTTGTGGGCCGGCGCGGCGCGCGCGATCACTTCGGTGTGCTCGAGCGCGTATGCGAGCGCTTCCTCGTCGAGTTGCTCGAGATCCGGCCCGGTCAGCACCGACCCGGCGTCGAGCCCTGCGGCGCGTGCGATCGCGCGAGCCGTCGTCGGGTGATCGCCCGTGATCATCACGATGCGCACGCCGGCTTCGTGACACTGTTCGATCATCTGCTTGGTCTCGGGCCGAAGCGGGTCGGCGAGCCCGACCAGTCCGACCAGCTCGAACGCGAAGTCATGCGGCTGTGTCGGCGTCTTGGCACCGCCGTGCGTGTGGTAGGCGCGCGCAACGCCGAGCACGCGTAGGCCTTCACGCGCCATCAGATCCGCTTGCGCTCGCCAGTACGCCGCTTGCTCCGGCCCCAGATGGCAAAGGTCGATGATCGCCTCCGGCGCGCCTTTGGTGGCGACGACGGTCCGTTGCTCGTCATCACGCCACACGTGCGTGACCGCGAGCAGGCCCGGCGACAGCGGATACTCGCGCACCCAGCGCCACGCCGGATGCACGTGCTCGGTCTTCGCGAGCGCCTGGTCGGCGAGCCTGACGAACGCGCGGTCCATCGGATCGACCGGCTGCTGCGGGCAGGCGAGGGCACCGAACTCGATCGCTTCGTGGACGGATTCGGGCAGCTTCGTCGCGTCGACCGCGATATTCGCGGAGCCCTCCAGCGACATGACCCGGCGAATCGCCATTTGGTTCTGCGTGAGCGTTCCGGTCTTGTCGACGCACAACACCGTCACTGCGCCGAGCGTTTCGATCACGGCGGCACGGCGGGCGAGCACGTGGTGCTTCGCGATTCGCCACGCGCCGAGCGTGAGGAAGATCGTGAGCACGAGCGGCAGCTCTTCCGGCAACACCGACATCGCGAGCGTGATGCCTGCGAGCAGTGCCTCGAGGATGCCGGCACCGGTCACGATGTAAATCGCGGCGAGCAGCACGCAGAGTCCGATCGCGACGATCGCGACTCGCGTAACGATGGTCGCCACCTCGCGATGCAACGGAGCTCTCGCGAGCTCGATCCCACCGAGCGCAGCACCGATCTTGCCGACCTCGGTACGTGGTCCGGTCAACATCACTTCCGCGACGGCGTTGCCCGATCCGACGAGCGTGCCCGAGAAGACCGACGCACCTTCCTCGCCCGGTCGTCCGAGCGCGCGCACGGCCGGATCGGGTCGATGCAGCACGGGCACCGACTCACCGGTCAACAGCGATTCGTCGACGGCGAGCGGGGTGCCGGCGCGCAGCAGCGCATCCGCTGGAATGCGGTCGCCCTCGGAAAGGTGAATGACATCCGCGGGCACGAGCTCGCGCGCGTCGACCTCCTGCCAGCGGCCATCGCGATAGACGCGCGCAATCGGGCTCGCCAGCTCGCGAAGTGCATCGAGTGCACGTTCGGTGCGGCGTTCCTGTGCGAGCGTGATCGCGACAATCGCGAGCACCGAGACGCCGAGTGCACCGGCCTCGAGCGCATCGCCGAACGCGATGTAGATGGCGGTCGCGACCAGCAGCAACAACAACATTGGTTCGCGCAGAACTCCACCGATGTGCTGGAGCAGCGTACGGCGATCTGCGGACGGCATCTCGTTGCGGCCGACCGCGCGTTGTCGGGCGGCTACTTCGGCGGAGCTCAAGCCGGTTACGCTCGCAGGCAGCTCCGCGTCCATACGATGAGGTGGAGCATGCGGCGTGCCGATTATTCGTCGTCGAGAGTACGCAGGAATGCCAGGAGATCCGCGATGTCCTGCTTGCTCAGAGTGGTCCCGGTGCGCACGCGTTGCGCGTTGGCGACGACTTCGGGCGCGGGGGGGTTGCACGTGCCGGGACGCAGGCACGTTCCCGCTAGCAGCTCGATCATCTCGTCGAGTCGCCTCATGTAGCCGTTATGGCCGTACGGGGATGTCTTCGCGATGTTGCGCAGCGTTGGCACGCGAAACAGTCCGTCATCGCGTGGGTCGCCGGTCGTCTTCGCGAGGCCGCGATCGATGAATGCAGCACCGTCGGGATTGAGCGCGGTCGGTAGCATGTAGAACGGACTGTCGGCGAAGCGGGGCAGACCGATGTTCGCGTAGCTGAAGTTCGTGAACAGCGGCGGCGAACCGTCGGGGCCCGGCCGGCTCGGATGACAGCTCGCACAGTTGCCGCGGGCCGGATCCTCGAAGATCGCGAGGCCGCGTGCTTCTGCCGCAGCGAGCTCGACGGTGCCGGCGAGGTAGCGATCGTACTTCGAGGAAAACGGCGCGAACCCGGACGTGCGCTCGAACGCCGCGATCGCATCGCCAAGATGCGCAAGTGCTGTCGCCTCATCGGTCAGCGCATCCTTGCCGAACACGTCGTGGAACTGGCGGCCGTAATAGCGACGGATCTTCGCGACCACGGCGCCGCGATCGGGATTGTTCATCTCGAGTGGATTCGTCAATGGGCTGAGCGCCTGCGTCTCGAGCGAGTCGGCGCGGCCGTCCCAGAACAGGCCACCGACCATGCTCTGCGTGTGCGCGTCGCGATGCAGCGGGGGCACGAAGCTCGCGTACATCGCGGTCGGAGCATTCCGAACGCCGAACCGTTCGCGAATCACGCCCGCCGAGACGCGATCGTTCTCCGGATCGGTGAACGCGAGCTTGGCGTCGTGGCAGTCGGCGCATGATTGACCGGCAGGCTCGCTGAGTCGGGTATCGTTGAACAGTTGCTCGCCGAGCTCTACCTTCGTGATCGGCTTCCCGGGCGCCGCGTTAGCGCAGCCGACGAGACCGAGCGCAATGAGCGACCGCATGGCGCCATCAATGTGGGTTGCCGACGTTGCATCGCAATTCGCAAAAGCTGCGGCTAGAGCACGGTTCGCACGACGAGCACGTTCCGGTCGGCGTGGTTCACGACCTTCGCGGCGGTCGTGCCGATCAGTCGATCGAGGCCGCTGTAGCCGTGCGAGCCGATCACGATCAGATCGGCGTCGACCTCTTTCGCTTCACGCACGATGGCATCCCACGCCGTGCCGACGCCGGTCGTGATGGATTCGATCAGCGCCGGCGAGACCGTGCTCGCGATGCGATCGAGCGATGCCAGCGCCGTCGAACGGAGTGTCTCCTCGAGCCGGATCGGCGGTAGCGAGATCAGATCGGCTGGTAGCTCTGGCGGCACGCCGACCGCGCGAAACAGCACGAGCTTCGCATGTGTCAGGTTCGCGAGGCGCGCTGCCGCATCGAGCACGACTTGCGCGCGGGGTGAACCATCGACGGCTACCAGGATGCGTTTCATTTCTTGCCACGAACGGTCAGGACCGGGACCGTGGACGTACGAACAACCGTTTCAGCGACGCTGCCGAGCAACGCGCGCGAGATCCCGCGCCGGCCGTGAGTGCCCATTACGATCAAATCTGCCTTGAGCTCCTCCGCGGTCTGCAGGATCACGTCGCGCGCGTCGCCGGCACGAACATGGGTTTGGGCGGTCAGCTTGCGGTCGCGCACGAGCTGATCGAGCGCGGCCTGATTGTCGGTGATCATCGTGTCGATCATCGTCGCGGTGACGCCGACGCCGAGCTCGGGAACGCCGTACGACGGCACACCGATCACCGTCAGCAGGTGAAGGCGAGCGTCGAGCTTCGGCGCGAGCTCGCGCGCATAGTCGAGCGCGGTCTCCGACGTCGAGGAAAAATCGATCGGCACGAGAATGGTCGAAATCTTCATGGCCTGTCCTCCACGGTTCGGCGCAATAGATCGCCGAGTGCACGCAACGCGTCAGTAACGGTGAAGATGCCTTCGACACCCTTGAGACCCAGCACGACGACCGAGCTGCAGTGCTTTCGCTCCATCAGGTCGATGACCTCATCCATCGGCGTATCCGCCGAGACGTGCGCGACGTCTTCCGTCATCAGCTCCCCGACCGTCATGTCGTGAAGCGGATGCACGGGATGGAGATCGCGATCGCTCACGATGCCGACGAGCTCGTCGTGCTCCATCACGGGTAAGTGGTGGATGTCGCGCGTCGCCATCAGGTGCCGGGCCGACGACAGCTTCTCGTGCGGGCTGATCGCGTACGGATGGTTCGTCATGTAGCGAGAAACCGGCGGCATCAGCATGCAAACCTGCAGTGCAGCGCGCGTGCCCGCACAAATGCGCGAGCCGTCGCTCAGCTAGGTGCAACCCCTGCGCAGTGCTCGGAGAACCACGCAGCACGTGCGCGCCCGGCCTCGCAGGAACGCGAGGTTTGCCCGGAACGAGACTTGCTCTCGTAAGGAGCATGAATCCGGTCTTGCTCGTGTCCTTCGCGGCGCTGCCCTGGCTACAGGGCTTCTTTGCGCCGACGAGCGAGACCGAGCAAGGCTCGCGCGACGTGCTCGCCGAGCTGGCGGAGTGGCATGAGCCCGTCGACGACTGCAGCGCCAGCGCGTATGGCGGGCTCGAGATGCGCGCCGACGTCAGCGCGAGCGAAGGTCAGGAACGCGTTCTCGCGTCGTACACGCAAGGCGTATTCGTATTCGATCGCGACCAGCACTTGCTCGCCCAGGCGCCCGCCTTCGCATGCGCTGGCTCGAGTGACGAGCTGGTCGCGATGGCAGCCGGTGACGCATCGATCGGCACGCCAGTCATCGCGCTCGCTGCGACCACCGGCGGTCGCGCGACGAACGTGACCTGGCTGACGCTCTATCGGGTTGCCGGCAGTGGCGAGCTGCAGCCTGTATTCAACGGCGAAGTCGAGCGCCACGATGGCGACACCGCGCGCACGGGCGTCGTCACCTTGATCCCCGGCGGCCTCATCTATCGCGACACCCGCGGCTCGATCGGGCTCTGGCTGTACAGCACCGAGCTTGGTCGCTACGTCGAGCTGTTTACCAGCCAGCCGAACGTGTGAGCGTCGGCGCTCACCCGGCTTTACGAAGCGGGGTGCGAATCTTGGCGTCGATCTCGAGGGGCGTCTTGAGCGCGTTCGCGATCAGACAATGTTGCTTGGTCTCGTCGAGTACCGCGCGCGCTCGCTCGACATCGCTCACTTCCATATCGATGTCGACGGTGAATTTCGTGAACGCGAGGCCGTGCTCGCTGCGATCCACGACGCCGCCAACGCGCGCTTCCCATGCGAGCAGGTCCACCCGCGCACGGGCAGCGAGCGCCTCGAACGTCGTGAGGACGCTCATGCCGATCGAGGACAGCAGCAGTTGCTCGGCGGACCACGCGGTCGCGTCGCCGTCGAATTCCGGCGGTGGTCCTGCGGAGATGAGCGGGCGGGGCGGGGCTTCGAGTCGTGCCCGCGAGCTCAGCGTCCTCACGAGCCATGTCTGGTAGTGATGAGGAAACGGAACGGGCATGCAGCGCAGCGGAGCATGTTCCGTTCCATGGCCGGACGTGCGGCACTGTCACGTGTGCGCGCCGACGCGGTGGCACGACGCTTGAAGCCATGGGGCTGCATGGCTTCTCCTCACTCCGCTGACACTCTGCCGGCAGCTCCTCGTCGGAGATCGTGGTGGACGTGGAACCTCGGCCGCATCGCTGGGATCCCGATCCGCATGCATCTGACGCTGCTCATCTTGCTCGTGTGGATCGCGAGCACGTACCTGCTGCACGGCGCCAATCTCAGCACGACGGCGTTCGGTCTCGTCCTGGTGCTGACGATCTTCGCGATCATCGTCGTTCACGAGCTCGGTCACGCGCTCGTTGCTCGTCGCTATGGAATCGCGACGCGCGACATCATGTTGTTGCCGGTCGGTGGCATCTCGAGCTTGGAACGAATGCCAGAAAAACCAACGCAGGAGCTTGCGGTCGCGATCGCCGGCCCGCTGATCAACGTCGTGCTCGCGGGCCTCTTGTACATCGGCATCAAGATCACCGGCGGCAGCACGCACATCACGGAGCCGATGTCGATCGGCGCCGCGTTCGCAACCCAGCTGATGTGGATCAACATCGGCCTCGCGGTGTTCAACCTGCTACCCGCGTTTCCGATGGACGGCGGCCGTGTGGCGCGCTCGCTCCTCGCGATGCGCATGGGGTACGACCGCGCGACCGATATCGCAGCGCAGCTCGGCAAGTTCTTCGCGATCCTGATCGGCTTCTTCGGCCTCTTCTACAGCCCGATCCTCATCTTGATCGCGTTCGTGGTGTGGTCCGGTGCGTCGCAAGAGCGCGCGCTCGTCCACCTCAAGACCGCGATCAGCGGCGTGCCCGTGAGTGCCGCGATGCTCCGCCGCGTCGACAGCGTCTCGCCCGAGCAGCCGCTCGAAGATGCCGCCGCGATGCTCTTGCGCGGTGGCCTCAACCAGCTGCCGGTGATCGATCACGGCGAACCGGTCGGCGTGATCACGCGCAGCGACGTCGCGACTGCGCTCTCGCATGCCGGTCCCGACGCCACCGTCGCGAATGCGCCACAGCATGCGATCGTGATGGTGTCGCCGGCCGACTCGCTCGACTCGGTGCTCGACAAGCTGCGCCAATCGCCGGATTCCGTCGCGCTCGTCGTCGATCACGGCCACCCGGTCGGTGTGCTCACCGCCGAGCATCTCGCCGCGTACGTCGCGCTGCACTCGCAGCGTCGCGCTGCGTGATCACATCGCTCACATCATCGTCGGCTGCGGCGACACCTTGCCGGTGAGCGACTGCCCCGACAGCACGCTGATCACGCCGAGCCCGCCACCGCCGGCGCCGGCGCCCGCCCCGGTGCCATCGTTGCCGCCATTGGCGGCAGGCTTGCCTTGGATCGCACCGTCGCCACCGCAGCCAGGCGTCGCGCCGGCACAGCTCGTCGTTCCGCCGCCAAAGCCGCCGGGCGCGGCCTTGTTGTACTCGGTCGTCTCCCCGCCGGGATTCCCGCTGGCGGCGTTGTCCGAACCGCCGCCACCACCGCCGCCGTTCGCCATCAACGCGCCGTTCATGCCGAGGACGATCGTGGCCGCATGCAGCAGGATCATTCCGCCGCTGCCGCCACCGCCGCCGCCACCCTTCGACGCCGAACCGCCACCGGCGCCACCACCTGATGCGTTGACGACGCCCGCGATCATGAGCGACCCGCCGGCGAGCAAGTAGACGCCACCACCGCCGTTTCCTGCGGCGCCTTCCAGCGACGCGCCACCGCCACGGCCACCGCGCCCGCCGGCACAACCGCCGTGCAGCGTGTTCGCGGCGAACGAGCCGCCGACCGGTGCTGCGCCCTGCGTCTGCCCCATATCTCCTGCGCCGCCGTGACCACCGAGCGAGCCAAAGCTGCCGCCGGCTCCGCCGCCACCACCGTTCGTGCTGGCGGTGCCATCGGGCAGCATCGGGCACGAGGCTGCATTGGCACCTGCGCCGACTGTGCCACCGTGGCTTGCCACGTCGAGCGTGCCGTCGATCGAGATGTCGCCGACCGCAAACACCACGATCGGCAGCGCACCGACGGCAGTGAACGAAGTGTCGACGGTCACGCGCGAGCCCGCGAGCACGCACACCATCGCGCCATTGACGTCCTTGCGCAGCGGACAGTCCTGCGTGGTGTCGAGCGTGCCGTCGAGGTTCAGTATCATCGTCGGTGCGCTGTCGACGCAGATCTCGAGCTTGCCGCTACCGAGGCACAGCGGTGCGCCATCGATGGTGCGCGCGTCGGTCGTGTGCTCCGGCTCATCGAGCCCGAACCACTGACTACATCCCGCCAGCGCGACGACAACCAGCGCCCGCATGTCGCCACGATATCACCTCGTGGCGCCCGTTCCTCAGTCTTTCGGCGCCGGGCCCCAGTCGACGCCCGTTGTCGAGCCGCTGTAGACCTTCACGGCCTTACCGGTTCCGTCGGCGTTCGCGATGAAAATACCCTGACCTGCGCGCGAGAACGCGATCGCACGGCCGTTCGGCGAGAACGACGGCTCTTCGTTGCTGCCTTCGTTCTGCGTGATGCGCGTCATCGCCTTGCTATCGAGATCGAGCGCGACGATGTCGTACTTGCCGCCGTCACGCGTCGTGTACGCGATGATCCGCTTGCCCGGTTTCGGCGACCACGTCGGCGTCGTGTTGTAGCTGCCGTTCGTCGACACCTGCTTCGCCGCGCCACCGCTCGCCGGCATCACGAAGATCTGCGGACCACCGTTGCGATCGCTGACGAACGCGATCTCGGCGCCGTTCGGCGACCACGCTGGCGACGTGTCGATCGCCTTGTCCTTCGTGAGCCGCGAGATGACCGAGCCGTCGCTCGCGTTGATGATGTAGATCTCCGGGTTGCCGTCCTTCGACAGCGTCACCGCGATCTTGCTGCCATCCGGCGACCACGACGCGCCGGTGTTCATGCCGCGCTGCTTGCTGAGCTGCTTCGGCCGGCCACCACCGGCAGGCGCGACGTAAAGATCGGGGTTCGCGCGCATGAAGCTCGTGTACGCGATCTGGCCGCCCGACGGCGACCACGCGGGCAAGATGTTCGTCGAGCTGTTGTTCGACACCTTGTAGACGCCGTTACCGTCGAAATCCATCGCCAGGATCGCGCTGGTGCCTTTGCCCTTCTGCGTGAACGCGATCTTCGAGCCGAAGAAGCCGGGCTCGCCGGTGTAGTACTTCACGACCTCGTTGCACCAGCGATGCACGATCGTGCGCGTGTCAGTGCCGGCGCGCTTGTACGTCTTCTCGAGCGTGGGCTTGTTGCCCTTGCTGACCTCGTAGAGCTTGAAGTCGATCGCGTCGCCGGTCGCCTTGTACTTGATGACGCCGTACGCGCCGACGTCTTTCCACTTCTGCGGATCGATGCCGGTACCCTCGCTCTTGAGATCGGCGAGGAACCCCTGCGGGTCGAGTACCTTGAACGGGCCCGCGACGTTGAGATCGAAGCTCTCGACCTGCGAGATCTCCTTCGCCGTCGCATCGCCTTCAGGCGCCGTCGGCAGCGCGATCGGATATTTGCCGCCCTTCGTGCCCGAAACGTCGATCACTGCGCCGCCACCACCGGCTGGCTGCGCCTGCAACGCGGACGCGCCGAACACAATGGCAGCGACGCCGACTATCCCGATTGAACGCTGAATTTGAAGCATAGCCATTGTTTCGTGATCTCGAGGAGGTGAGACGGAACTGCCTCGGGGTTTGCGTTGCGCGCCTTCTTCAGCTCGCTGAGCGCAGCTTCCGCTGCCGTTTGTAGATCGTCGTCGCCCTTCTTGCCGATCGGTGGATCGAACGTGAACGCTTGAATCCTGCCATCAGGCTGAAGGTGAATGCAGCCCACTGGGATGCTCTGTGCTTTGGCGATCTCGGGGAACTGAAAATTCATGTCGGCGCGCAAACGGCCGAAAAATGGGTCACCCGTGCTGGTGGGCGCGAACCCCTTTTCGCTGCCGTTGAAGTCGCCTTCAGGCTGCGTCGTGGGCTTACCCGCTTCGCCGTCGTTGCGATGGATGCCTTTGAACGGATCGTTTGGATCGATCTTGGGATCCTTCTTCTTGTCGTCCTTCTTCTCTTCGACCTTCTTCTTTTCGTCGTGCGAGACGCCCACCGGCTTCACGTCCTCGACTTGGTCGAATTTTTTCTGCGGCTGCTTCGTCGGAGATTTCTTGTACGCGATCGTTGCCTCGAGCACCTGACGGTCGTCGAGATACTTCGGCGGGTGCACGGCGGCCGCCGAGAAGTAGACGACCGGCGCGATCAGCGACGCGCTCAAGATCGCCGCGCCGATGAGCGAAACCGCCTGCATCTCGCCGTCGTTGAGCGACATATCTACTTAGACGCTCCAGGCACGAGCTGGCCTTGGTCGAGCTTCGAAAGATCGAGCTGAGCCGACGGATCAGTAAGAAACATCACGTGTTGGACGCCGGCGTTCTTGGCGATCGCCATGGCGGTGATCACGACGCCGTACTGCAGATGCGTATCGGCCTCGATGTAGAGCGAGCTTTCCTTCTGCACGCGGTCGTTCGCCTTCAGCATCGCGTCGAGCTTCGCCCACGTGATCTGCGTGCCGCCGAGATAGATCGTGTTGTCGGCCTTGATCGACATCACGAGCTTGCCCTCGGGATCTTCGATGTTCTGCGCGGCGACCTGCGGCAGCTCGAGCGTGACGCCCGTGTTGTTGAGCAGCGGCGCCGTGATCATGAAGATGATCAACAGCACGAGCATGACGTCGACGAGCGGCGTCACGTTGATCTCGCTATTGAGCTCGTTATCGCCGCCGCCTGCTGACATCGCCATGGCGCGTTACCTCAGGAAGTGCCGCTTGATGATGTTGAGATAGTCCTGCGAGAACGTATCCATCTCGGCGCGCAGCACCTTGATCCGGCGCATGAAGTAGTTGAACGCCATCACGGCGGGGATCGCGGCGACGAGACCGATCGCAGTCGCAAACAGTGCTTCGGCGATGTGCGGGCCGACCTTGTCCAGCGTGGCCGCGGCGGCCTTCTTCGCCGGATCGGCACCAGCAGCAGGCGTCGACAGATCCATGAACGCGAACAAGATGCCCATCACGGTGCCGAACAGGCCGATGAACGGCGCCGCCGAACCGGTGGTCGCGAGGAACGGCACCATGCTCTCGAGCTTTGTCGTCTCGTGCGTCATCGATCGGCGCAGCGCGCGTTCGATGTTGGCGAGGTTGCCTTCGCGATCGTCCTTGAGCTGCTCGTCTGAATGCAGCTTCGCGAGCTCGGTGTAGCCCGCGACGAACATCTGCGAGATGGGACTGTTCCGCAGCGCCTGCGCTTGCTTGTAGATTTGCTCGATGTCGCGTGACTTCCAGAACGCTTCTATGAAGCGGTTACTCTCCGCGCTGGCGCGCCCGATGTAGAGCCGCTTGTAGATGATGATGTACAGGCCGACCACGAACATGACCGCCAGCAGAATCATCACGACCTGGACGATCCAGTGCGCCTGCTCGAACAGGTGCGGGATGTCGAGCTTGGCGGCCAGCGTGGTCGAGACGTGCGTCGACGAAACCCCTGGCATAATGAGTGGTTCGTCGATAACACGCGCACGGTGGTGGGTCAAATGTGGCAGTCTGTGAGCGTGGCCAAGCAGCTACGCGCTGTGGTCTTTGTGCTGTGTCTCGGCGTTCACGGCTGCACGCAAGTGGACGGCGGCGCGGTCGAGCTCTCATGGAAGTTACGAGCCGAAAGCGGTTCGCAGAACACGTTCCTCGACTGCATCACGCATTTGCAGCCCACGGGGCAGCTCGTGGAGGTCGCGAAAATCCGGCTCGAATGGGACGTTGACGGCGCGACAGGAACGCGCAGTTGGGAGTGCGACGACGATCACGGGGTCACGAATTTCGAGCTTCCAGAAGGACGTGCACTGCTTCACGTCAGTCCGATCTGCGCGAACGACATGGTTGCCGACGCGAACACATTCAGATCGCCTGCTCCCGAGCAACGCAACGTGATCGTAGGTGATACCGTCAGCTTGGGCGGTATCGAGCTATTGCTCGAAGTGTCCTCATGTGATTTGCAAGCTTGCATCTGCCAGTAGGCTTGCGTGGCGTCACACCATCCTGGCGCGATCCTTGCCTTAGTCGTCCGAGTGAAGAGATACTGAGCCGCGTCGTCCAAACGTGGCCAAACCACGACACGACCCGAGGGAGATAGAAATGAAGAAACTTGTCCTAGCAAGCTTGATCGCCCTGGCCGCAAGCCAGGCTGCTGGTTGCATTATCACCAGCGGCGACGATGACACTGGTGAGAACGCCTTCGTCAGTGCCACCTGGAAGCTGAGAAGCGAGAAGACGAACACCGACGTCCCGTGCCCGCCGACGTTCGATACGGCTGCGCTGTTCAACCAGCCCATCGACGCCAACGGCAACAACGCAGGCCCGGTCATCGTGGACCTGTTCAACTGCGCGGACACCGCCGGCACCAGTGCCGCGCTGCCGCCGACGACCTATCTGACGTGGGTCGAGATCCAGAACTCCAACGGCAGCAACACCTACGCGAAGTCGTTGTCGGCCGTGGTCGACGTGACGGTGTCGGACAAGACGTTCAACACCCAGATCCTCGTCGATGGTGGCTACTTCCAGCTGCAGTGGCAGCTGCAGGGCGCCAGCACGAACGCGGCGCTGACGTGTGCGCAGGCCAATGCGGCGGGTGGCGTCGAGACGGTCGGCACGGACGTGTCGGATCCGAACAACTCGAACAGTGACATCTTCGACTGCGAGGACCAATACGGTGTCACGGCCGGCTACACGATGGGCACGTACACCGTGTCGGTCGCGGCGCTCAACTCGAGCGACGCGTCAGTCGGTACGGCGCCGGCGCTCACCAACAAGGTGATCCAGGACAAGAACCAGGTGACCAACCTGGGCACGATCACGATTCCGATCACCGGCATGTAAGCGGTCTCGCCGCCAAGTACCTCAGCGCCCGCTTCGGCGGGCGTTGTTGTTTTCGGCGCGTGCTAAGGTTTCCATGTGAGACGAGCCCCCGGCCGAGGCAGAAGCTGGACGATGGACTGGAGCCAGCTGCGGATCACGCGCGGCGCGCTGATGATCCTCGGCATCCAGGTCGCCCTCTCTCTGATCTGGCTGATGGGCAATGGCGAGCTCCGCGTCGACATCGCGGAGTGGGTCGTCGCGTCGCCGAGCCAGGTCTTCGAGCACTACAAGGTCTGGACGCTCGTCACGAGCCCGTTGCTCGAGATGGGGTTCCTGCAGCTGCTCTTGACCGGCCTCATGATGTGGATGCTCGTGCCGACGCTGGAGCGGTTCTGGGGCACGCCTCGGTTCTTGCGGTTCGTCGCGATCACATCGGTCGCCGGCACGATCGCGGGCTGCCTGGTCGGCTGGGCCATCGGTAGCGATGTGGCGATCACTGGTTTCTCGCCGATGATCATCGGCGCGGTCGTCGCGTTTGGCGTGATCTACGCGCGGCAGCCCGTGCAGTTCTTCGGCGTCCTGCCGCTGTCGGGCCGCGAGTTCATGTTCGGCTTGCTCGCAGTGTTCGCACTCTCGGTACTCCTGCAGGGTCACTGGGAAGCCGGTGCGGCACAGGGTGCGGCGGCGCTTGCCGCGGCGATCATGACGTCGAAGCGGTTGAGCCCAGGTCTCGCGTGGAAGCGGTGGCGCATCGCGCGAGCGCGGGCGCGGCTGTCTGTCCTCGAGGGCGGGGCCAAGGCGGCGAAGCCGAAGCCCAAGTCCGACGAGCAGCGCTGGCTCAACTAAGGCCCAGCTCCCGTCGGTGTGATACGGTCGGCCTCAATGGACGAGGGTGACCCGCAATTCGAATCCGGCACGGGGCTAACCACGCTGTTCGAGGGCGAGTGGGCGACGGTCCGCCGCTTGCGCAAGGGCAAGTTGGTCGTGGTCAGCGGGCAAGATCAGGGCAAGGAAATCGAGATCTCGAAGCCGCGCGTCACCGGCGGCCGCAGCATCATCAGCGACCTGGTCGTGCAAGACAAAGCGGTGTCGGGCACGCACTTCGAAGTATCCGCGCGTGACGACGGCTATCGCCTCCGCGACTTGAACAGCCGCAACGGCATCTTCGTCGGCGATCTGCGCGTGCGCGAGGCGTACCTGCGCCCGGGCACGGTGTTCCGCATCGGCCACACGAACATCCAGTTCCAGTCCATGCAGGACGTGGTCGAGATCGAGCTGTCCAAGAAGGACCGCTTCGACATGATGCTCGGCGCGTCGCCTGCGATGCGCGAGATCTTCGCGCACCTCGAGAAGGTCGCACCGAGCGAGCTCACCTGCCTCATCACCGGCGAGACCGGCACCGGCAAAGAAATGGTCGCGCGTGCGCTGCACAACGCGAGCGCGCGCAAGAACAAGCCGTTCGTCGTGCTCGACTGCGGCTCGATCCCACGCGAGCTGATCGAGTCGACGCTATTCGGCCACGAGAAGGGCAGCTTCACCGGCGCCGTCGCGCAGCACACCGGCTGCTTCGAGCAGGCGAACGGCGGCACGATCTTCCTCGACGAAATCGGCGAGCTCGACATCTCGCTGCAGCCGAAGCTCCTGCGCGTGCTCGAGCAGCGCGAGATCAAGCGCGTCGGTGGCGATCGCACGTACAAGGTTGACGTCCGCGTGCTCGCGGCGACGAACCGTGACCTCCGCGAAGAGGTCAACCGCGGCACGTTCCGCGAAGATCTTTACTTCCGCCTCTCGGTCGTCCACGTCGAGCTGCCCGCGATGCGCGAGCGCCGCGAGGACATTCCGGGTCTCGCGAATCACTTCCTGCGTGACGTCGCGTCGCGCCGTGGCATGACGATGTCGTTCTCGCAGGACGCGATGGCCGCGATGATGAGCCACAGCTGGCCCGGCAACGTGCGCGAGATGCGTAACGTCGTCGAGCGCGCAGCCGCGCTCAGCGATGGCCCGGTGATCACGCGCGCCGATCTCGTGTTTGGCCGCGAGATGGGCCCGTCGGTCGTCGTCTCGCACGACCTCGCGCAGGCCGGCGCGCAAGCCGCCAAGCGCGCAGCCGCCGAGCTCTCGGGTGTCGAGCTGCCGCAGCAATCGGGCCCGGCGATCTTCGACGCGTCGCTGCTCAAGGCCGGCCTTGGCTTCAAGCAGGCGAAGCAGACCGTCGTCGACAGCTTCGAGATCGCCTATCTGCAGGCGCTCATGGTTCGCAACGACGGCAACATCACGCGCTCCGCGCAGGAAGCGGGCCTCACTCGCTACCACCTGCGCGAGCTGCTCAAGCGTCACGGCCTCAAGGGCGGCGACGTCGAGTAACCCGTGCCGCGCGCGGTGCTCGATCCCGCGTTGAGCGTGCGCGTGCTGGGCATGCGCGAGCTGCGCTACCAGGACACGCCGGCGCTCGGCGACGATCGCCCGCAGCACGTTCGCGCCGCGTCGGGACTCGCGATGGTCGGCGGCCGGCTCGCGGTGATCCAGGACGACTGCGCGTTCATCGGTCTCGTCACCGATCGCGTCAGCGCGCTCGCGTTGCCGCGCGGGCCCGGCGGGCGCCGCCGCTTCGAGGAACAGATCGGCAACAAGGGCGACAAGCTCGATCTCGAGGCATGCATCGTCGTCAAAGGTCCGCTTGACGAAGAGCTGTGGGCGTTCGGCTCGGGCTCGACGCCGATGCGCGAGAAGATCGCGGTCGTCGGCTTTTCGACGCGGCTCCACGACGGCGCGCCGCTCTATCGGCGCCTGCGCGAGGAGCTGTCAGGCCCGACGGCCGCCGAATCGTTTCGCGTGCCGCCGGTCGTCAACATCGAAGGCGCGTGCGTGGTCGGCAAGCAGCTGTGGCTGTTCCATCGCGGCAACACGGGTCCGCACGACGCGGGCCCGACGGTGTTTCGCATCGATCAGCCCGGCTTCGCGCGCTGGCTCGCGAGCGAGGGTGCATTGCCCGAGATCGACTATGCGCAGGCGTACGACCTCGGCACCGCGAATGGCGTGCGGCTCGGCTTCACCGATGCCGTCGCGCACGGTGCGACGGTGTTCTATCTCGCGGTCGCCGAAGCGTCGCCGAACGCGATCGACGACGGTCCGGTGCTCGCGTCGCACATCGGCATCATCCAGGGTGACTACGTGCGCGCGTGCGAGCTCGTGATCGACGGCGCACCTGCGAAGGCCGAAGGGCTCGCATTCGATCCGAGCGATCGCAACCACGCCTGGGTGTCGATCGATCCGGATGATGTCGATCAGCCGGCGCGCCTCTACGAGCTCGAGCTCGTCGGCCCTTGGTAGTCAGCGAATCGCTTCGAGGATTTCTTCGCGGGTCGCGACGCCCTTCTCGACGAGCAGCGACAAGAGCTTGCGCAGCACGTCCTCGTCGCGCGCGACGAGTGCCTCGAGATTCGAGATGCGATCTTGCAGCGCATCGATCTCGGCGTCGCGATTCACGAGCGGCGGTGGCCCGACGAGCTCGCCGATCGCAGGCGGCGACGGCGCGGTTGGAACCTCGAGCGGCGGTGGCCGCGTTTTCTTTGGCGTGGGGCGCAAGCCCTCGCGGCGGCGCGCAGCTTCGATCTCGGCTTCGTCGGGACGCGGGCCTGACGGTCCGAGGCCGAGCGAGACCGTGTCGCCCGCGGTGTCGAGTGGAACCTCGCCGGGTCTGCGGATCTGGCGACCGAAGCCGCGGCGGTAGTGCTTCGCGAGCGCGCGCTCGATCATCTTCGGGCCCGCGAGATACGGCCGGATGTTGAGCTGCGTGCGAATGCGCAGCTCGTCGATGATGCCGAGGTT
>DASUFX010000532.1:0-12547 GCA_036274355.1 Kofleriaceae bacterium
TGTCGTTCACGCCGCTCAGCGACTCGCTGCCGCCCGAGCAGCTCGCCTCGACGATGGCGCGGTTCTACGACGTGACGTCGACGATCGCCTTCGAGCACGGCGCAACGATCGACAAGTTCATCGGCGATGCCGTGATGGCGATCCTCGGCGCACCCGCAGCCATGGACGAGCACGAGCAAGTGCGGCGGGCGCTCGATCTCGCGACGGCCTGGCACACGCAAGTCGCGAAACAAATTCCTGGCGACCGTCCGCTGTTGCTGCGTATCGGCATCCATCAGGACGTCGTTGCGGTCGGCACGTTCGGTGGTCGTCGCCGCACCGACTACACTGTGCTCGGCATCGGCGTGAACCTCGCAGCGCGCCTCGAGCAAGCGTGCCCGCCCGGCAGCATCCTCGTCTCGCAGACCGTGTGGAACCAGCTGCCCACACAGCCGGTCGCCGAGCCGCGCGAGCTCCAGCTCAAGGGCATCCCCGGCACCGTGCGCGCGTACGCGATCACGCCGACGCTGCCAGCGGCGAACTGATCATCAGGGTGCACCTGGTGCACTCTCCGAGCGGCGAATGGAATCTCGCATTGTTACCTGCCGACGCGGCTGGCACTGTGCGTGCACAATGTGGCCCGCCATGACACGCATGCTCTGGGTTGCTCTGCTCGCGTCGGTCGGTTGCAAGAAGAAGGTCGACAATCCGCCGCCGCCCGCTGCGACGAAAGTCGAGGTCGCGGCGAAGGCAGAACCGCCGCCGCCGCCCGTCGAGCCGACGCTCGATCCGGTTCGAGTCGAGGCGAAAAAGGCCAATCGCGAAGCGCTCGGCGTGATGACCAAGTCGATCCAGTGCCCGCAGCAGGCGCCATCGACGTTCGTGCGCTACTGCCTCGCCGCGGACGACTTCGCATCGGGCACTGCGTCGGAGCTTCCCGATGGCGACACCGTGATTGTCGGCGAGATGAGCATCATCCAGCCGGGACAGCCGAACGTCGCGACACTCGGCACGCCGATGCCGGTGGCGTTCCTGCTCCGCAAGCAAGGCACGACGGTGTCGGCGAAGCAGGTCGTGTTCCAGAACCAGGACAACGATCAGATGGCGACGCTCGCCGCGCGAATCGGCAAGACGATCGACGGCAAGTGGGATCACGTCGACGTGCCTGCAGTGTTCGCCGATCAGATCAAAGGGCTCTCCACCGCAGCACTCGATCCGCTCGACCAAGCAGACGGCGCGCTGTGGCCACACGATACCGACGGCATGGAGCTGCGCCGCGCGAAGGGTCGCTGGTTGCTCGTCGCCGCACCCGAGGGTCCCGAGGGCCGCCACGTGATCGGCATCTTCGCAGACAAGCACAAGGTGCTCGGGCCCAAAGAGAAGTCGCCGCAAACGGTCACCGTCGTTCACTGGAAGTGAGACTGCACTTCGCTACGAGGTGCGCCCGCGGAATCGAAACGCGCGACGAAAATCGTAAGCAGAAGCACGCCACATTGCGCGCTCGAACCCGCGCGACGGTAGTGACGCTGCCTCTAGTGCGCGTTTTCCGTCGAGGAACGCATTCGCACCGCGCCGGCGCGCGCACTCGAGATGCACTTGATGTGCACGCGCTCGGATTTCTAACGCGGACTATCCCAAATTCTTGTTGACTATCCGTCAACAAGCGTGCTCGACGCATCACTAGCATCAAGGGATGTGAGGAGCGCCGACTTGGCGCCGGTGTCGGACGCGTGTGAACTGAGAACACACGAAGAGGAGGCTTTGCCGATGCGTATGATCACGCTCGGGCTCGCCGCTGCATTGTCTGCGGGGCTCGTTCACGAGAGTGAAGCTGTCATTCGAACGAAGGGTGCCGACGCGCCATTGGTCTCCGCCGGACGAGGACCGCGTACGCACCGCACGATCGACTGGAAAACCGTCGGCAGCGGCAAGCTCCTCGGTTGGACAGCGATGTGGGATCGCGACACCGACGTGCCGCTGCGACTATGGGGACACACGGCGCCGATGTTTGGCGTCGTCGCGAGTCCCATCGCGGCCGAGACTGCGGCGCGCGCATTCCTCGCCGAGCATCTCGACGTGCTCGCGCCGGGGGCAAAGCTCGACGACTTCGTGCTCGTGTCGAACGTGCTGTCGCCAAACGGCGACATCCGCAGCGTCGGCTTCGTGCAACACGCCGGCGGCATGCACGTCCTCGGCGGCGCGATCGGTTTTGCCTTCAAGGCGGACCGGCTCACGCTCGTGAGCTCGACCTCGCTGCCGAACATCACCGTGACCGCACCTGCGCAACGCCGTTCGGCTGCCGAGCTCACCACGCGCGCGCAGCGCTGGCTCGCGCAAGATGGATATCGGGTGACGATCTCGAGCGTCGGTACAGAGCCCGTCATCGTGCCGGTCGTGCGTCCGCGTATCGGTGCGCGAACCGACATCGAGTATCGCGTCGCCGAACAGCTCGAAGTGACCGCGACGAACGCGCCAGGCGCGTGGCACGTGTGGATCGATGCCGGCAGCGGCGCGCCGATCGCACGCGCGAGCACGATCTCGTTTGCTAGCGGCAAAGTGCTGTTCGACGCGCCCGATCGCTATCCGTCGGGAACGCGCACGGGCAAGGCCGCGGCGTTCGCCAGCGTCACGATCGACGGCACCGCCGCGACGACCGCGCTCGACGGCTCGGTGACGTGGGCCGGCGCCGGCTCGGCAACGGTACGCGCACGCGGCACGTACGTGAACGTGACGACCCAATCCGGCACCGCCGTGACCGGCACGCTAACGCTTGTGTCGGGCGGCGATGCGACGTGGTCGCAGGCGACGAGCGAGACCGGCGACGCGCAAGTCAACGCGTACGTGCACGCGAACATCGCGAAGCAGTTCGTGCGGACGAATCTCAACCCGTCGCTCGCGTGGCTGAATCAAGCCCTACCCGTTAGCGTCAACGAGAGCGGCGGCTGCAACGCGTTCTCGAACGGCAACGACATCCACTTCCTGCGCAAGAACACTCAGTGCGAGAACACCGGGCGACTTGCGGACGTCGTCTATCACGAGTTCGGTCACTCGCTGCACAACAACTCGATCATCGACGGCGTCGGCCAGTTCGATAGCGCGCTCTCCGAAGGTCTTGGCGACATCCTCGCGATGCTCATCACGCACGACCACGGCATGGGCAAGGGCTTCTTCCTGTCGAATCCGTCGTCGGCGATGCGCGAGCTCGATCCGCCGAACATGGACAAGAAGTGGGGCGTCGACACGACCGGTGAGCCACACGATGACGGCGAGATCATCGGCGAGACGTTCTGGGATCTGCTCGTCGGTATGGAGGCATCGCTCGGTGCGGGTGCCGGCTTCGACAAGACAGCCGACATCTATTACACGGTGATGCAGCGCGCGACGGATATCCCGTCGAGCTACGCCGAAGCTCTGCTCGGCGACGACGACGACGGCGACATCGCGAACGGCACACCGGATCAGTGCGCGGTGCACGCGGCGTTCGCGCTCCACGGTCTCGCGAGCGGCGCACCGCCGATGGGTACCGTCGACAAGCCGGTCCGCACCGGCTTCGACATCTCGGTGAAGGCGCAGACCGAAGGCGGCTCGATGGCCGCGTGCCCGGGACCGATGATTAGCGCCGGCGAGATCGCATGGCGTGTGCGCGGCGGCACCGATGCCGTCATCGCGATGACGCTCGCGAACGACACGTACTCCGGCTCGATTCCGTCGCAGCCGAACGGCACCGTCGTCGAGTACAAGATCACGCTGACGCTGTCGAACGGCACGAAGGTGCAGTATCCGAACAACCCGGCCGATCCTTATTACCAGTGGTACATCGGTCCGGTTACGCCGCTATGGTGCGGCGATTTCGAGAACGGTGCCGCGGAGTGGACGAGCTCGACGGACTGGGAAGCCGGCATGCCTGCGGGCCTCGGCAACGATCCGCGCGCTGCGTTTGGCGGCATGGGCGTGTACGGCATCGACCTGACGCAAGACGGCACCTACGCTGCGAGCGCGATGTCGTTTGCCGAGTCGCCGGAGATCGACCTGCAAGGCAAGACCGGGCTGCGTCTGCAGTACCAGCGCTGGCTCGGCGTCGAGGACGGCTTCTACGATCACGCACGTCTGAAGATCAACGACAGCGAGGTGTGGAAGAACTACGCAAGCGCGGCCGAGCCGCAGCAGAACGGTGTCAACCACATCGATCGCGAGTGGCGGTTCGCCGACTTCGATCTCGCATCGTTCGAAGCAAGCGGCAAGCTCAAGCTGCGTTTCGAGCTCGAGGCCGATCAGGGCCTGCAGTTCGGCGGCTGGACGCTCGACGATGTCTGTGTTGTCGCCGCGGCGACGGGTCCTGGCGATCCGAACTGCGGCAACGGCGCGGTCGACGCGAACGAAGCCTGCGACGACGGCAACGTCACCGATGGCGACGGTTGCTCTGCGACCTGCCAGAACGAAGATGGCGGCGATGGACCGGGCGGCGGCAGCGATGACGGTGGCTGCTGCAATGTCGGCGGCAGCCCGCAAGGTGCGCTCGCGCTCGCACTCGTGACGCTCGGCTGCATCCTACGTCGACGTCGGCGCCGCTAGGCGGCATCGCCAGCCCAGCCGTTCGACGCGCGCGACCTCTTAGTGCTGTTGCGCGCGTGCCTCGACGCGGCCCTTGATCGCGAGCTGCACGAGCACGATGACCGTTCCTACGGTGTAGTCGGCGACGATGCTGGGCAGTCCAAGCAGTGAGCGAATCATTGGTCCAGCGTAGCGAACGCGTGTTTCTCTTCCGTTTCGCCACTGGAAAACGTTCGCGACACGTCGGGAGTGGCGAGCTATCGCCGAGTTACCGCGAAACGCGGCAACCATTCGCGTATGTACGTGCGCCATGGGGTTACAGACAAGTACGGCGTTGGCGCCGGTTGCCTGCGACTTCGCAACAACAGAACAACACCGATCGCGAGCGTGAATAGACAACACCATTGCGCCGGTGTGAGCGTCGCGTAGCGCGGATCGCTCGCGGCGCGGCGAAGCATGTCGAGGAAAAAGCGTGGCGTCGCATACGCAATAGAAACCACGCCGAGATACCAACCTGCCCTCCGCGGACGCCGCAGCACGACAACCGACGCTGCAAGGATCACGAGCCACAACACGAGCTCGTAGAGACCGAGATCGTGATGCGGCCCGACAACGCCGCTGCGTGCAGGAAAATCGACCGCGAGCGGAAAGCTCGTCGCGACCCCGACGTGATCGTGAACCGACGCGCAACCCGCTCGCCCGAACGTCATGAGCACGACGACGCCGAGTGTCGCTGCATCGGCGTAACGCAAGCGCTGCCCGCCGAGCGAGCGCGTGTAAATCACAAAGCCGAGCGTGCCGCCGATGAGGCCGCCATACGACGAGATGCCGGCGAACGGGTTGATGAACCGCCACACCGCGTCCGAGTGATGCCACCACCCCGGTTGATAGAAGAAGAGATCGACGTAGTGCGCACCGAGCACTCCGCCGACCGCGCAGTAGGTCGCGATGCGCCGCGCAACGTCGACATCGAGGCCGAGTCGCTGAACGTGGCGCAGTCCGGCGGTGAGGCCGAACAAGGCACCCAACATCGCGAGGATGCCGAACGACGTGACGGGGCCAAGGGTCGGTAGCTCGACGTACGGCAGCATGTCGGGCAAAACCGGAGCGCACGCCCCCGCATTCCCGGTAGGCTTAGCGTATGCGCACTACGTTGCTCCTCACTGCTGTCGGGGCGGATCGCACCGGCCTTGTCGAATCACTCGCCCAGCGGATCGCCGCCGCGGGTGGCAACTGGGAGGAGAGCCGACTCGCGCGTCTCGGTGGTCAGTTCGCGGGCATCGTGCTGGTCACGATCGACGATGCGAAGACCGACGCGCTGATCGCGAAGCTGCGCGAGCTCGAGAGCAATGGCCTGCAAGTCACGTCGCGCGTGGTGCCGGCGACACCGGTGGCGACGACAGGCATGCGCGTGCGCCTCGCGGTGACGGGCAGCGATCGGCCCGGCATCGTGCGCGATGTGTCGCGCATCCTCGCCGAGCGCGCGGTCAACGTCGAGGAGCTCGAGTCCTCCGTCGGCAGCGCGCCGATGTCGGGCGAGGCGATGTTCGTCGCGCGCGCACGGTTGCTCGTGCCGGCATCGCTCGAGCTCTCCACGCTACGCAGCGCGCTCGAGTCGCTCGGCAACGAGCTGATGGTCGACCTTTCGGCCGAGTAGTCACGGCCAGACGAGCTCGCGGTGCACGACCTTGCAGCCCGTCGCGGCGACCACCTTCGCGACGAACTCTGCGACCGCGGCCTCATCGGGACCCTTCCGCTCGTCGGCCCAGCACTTGAAGGCCGCGATCTGCTCCGGGGATACGGGCGGCTCGCGTTCCAAGAATGTCTCCACACCATCATCGCTCGAGGTCGCCATAACGTAAGGCGTGATCCACAGCGTGTTATCGCGCGTGATCTGCCATCGCGCGCCGGTCGCTTCGTTCTCGATCCATACGTTGCCGTCGGCGAGCCTGATCGCACGCAGCTCCTCATTTGTCTCCTTGCCGCCAACGATGCTCGCGAGTACTTCGGCGCCGGCCGAGTCTGCAAGCAACGGTTCGCGCCGTCCGACCTGCGGCGGCGGTGGCTCCGGCGCAGGCGTTGGCGCGGCGACCTCGGGCTTCCGGGTCATGGACTCGGGATACTTGGTCGGCACGATGTCGAGCGTGCAGCGCGCCTCGTTCGCAATCGCTTCAGCGAGCATGGCTACGTCGCGGTCACTCGCCCCGCCCCACGGGCTGCTGAATTCGAAGTGCGTGATCGCGATCTCTTCGCCATCCTGCGCGATCGCGACGAGGTCGGTTTCCAGACCGACGATGCCACCGGATCCCCATGCCTCCGACGACGTGCGCAGCGTATCGGTCGCGTCGATCTGCCAGCACAGCACGGTGCCGTCTTTGCATTCACGCTCGACGACGACGGCGCCATCCGCGAGCTTCCACGCGGTGAGCGTGTCTTCGCCGTAATTGCCGCACTCGCTCGTCGCGATCACCACGCCGCCTCGCGCCGCGTAGTCACCCTCGTGCATCAATCGCTTCGCCACGTCACCGCCAGGCGCGCGCAAGTGCAATCGTCTCGGCGTTCTCGGGAACCGACTCGAGGAAGACCGACCGCCAGCGTTCGTCCTTGATCTTCGCGGCAGCGGCGAGCAGCTCTTCCTCGGCCGAGCGGATCGCGGCAAGCGATTCTTCGTGCTGACCGGATGCACGCAGCGCGTGTGCAAACGCGAGACGGATCGCGGCTTCGCCCTCCTCGGGACGTCCGTGGAGTGCAATCAGCTCGAGCGCGCGCTTGGCATGAGAGAGCGCACCCGCGTTGTCACCGGAGAGCCGGCACGCGGTCGACGCGGTCGCGAGGAACGAGGTGAGCGCGGACTGCATGTCACCGCCATTGTCGATCGCGTCGGTGACGTACCGGATCGCTTCGGCGAAGTTGCCGGCCTCGATCTCGATGATGCCGAGGTAGTTGCGCGCCGTGATCGCGAGCCGGCGATTACCCTGCTCGTCGAGCGCGCGCATCGCAGCGGTCTCGACAGCGCGGGCCTCGTCGAGGCGGCCGAGGCGGCAGAGCACGAGGCCGAGGTTGTGCTGGGCCTGCGCGGTGACCTGGTGCAGGCCCATGCGCTCGCCCATCGCGATCGCCTCGCGCAATGACTGCTCGGCTTGTGGGTACGCACCGATCATCAGCTCGTCGTAGCCGACGTACGCGCGCTGCTGGCAAACATGGCGTTGATCGGCGACGGCCGTGAAGCACTCGACGATCATCGAGTCGAGTCGGTGACACTCACCGAGGTCGCCGTCGCGGAGCGCACGCCACGAGCGAGCGCAGCAGCTCCAGCCGAGCGCGATCGGGTCGTTTTGATCGAGAGCAGCTTCGACCGAGTCGAGACGCTGAAACAGCGCGGCATCGATGTTGCCGTCGGTGTGCCACAGCACTGTCGGCATCGTCATCGCGACTGCGTGGGTGTACGCGCTGTGCAGCTCGGGCGTGAGCGGCAGATCGACGAGCGTCTTGCACAGCTCGACGACATCGCCGTGTACGAGGAGGCGGCACCACGCATCGGCGACGGTCGCCGCTGCATTCAGCCACTGCACACTCGCCGGCGGCAGGGCATCGAGCGCTTCGCATCCGCGTTCGGCCGACGCGGGATACTCGCCGCGCCAGATGTGAGCGTCGGACTGGAGCTGACGCAGGACGCCGATCCGCTCGCGGTCCTCGGTGGAAATCTCGGTGCCGGCCGATTGCAGCGCGGTGATCGCGCGCTCGGCGCGATCGATCGCGGCGGCGAGGTCGTCGGCTTCGAGCGCCTGTTCGGCGGCACGCTGATACCAACCGCTCGCGCGTCGGGGCTCGCCACCGCGCTCGAAGTGCTCGGCAAGCACGACTGCCTCGATCGCGGCACCGTGGTCGTCGGCGCGGAACGCCGACTCGAGCCATTCGCCGGCGCGGAAGTGGCCGCGCTTGCGATCGCGCTCGGGCAGCATGGCGTAGGCGGCTTCGCGAACGAGGGCGTGGCGGAAGCGGTATTCGCGCTCTTCGCCCAGGCGCGACTCGCGCATCGGGGTGACGAGCTCGCGCTCGACGAGCTGTTCGATCCAGCCACTGACTTCGACGTTGCCTTCGAGGAGCGCAGCAACGCCGGCCGGCCAGAACGCAAAACCGAAGATGCTCGCGGCGCGCAGGACCTGGCGCGCATCGAGCTCGAGACCTTCGATACGCGCTTGCGCCATCGCGACGACGGTCTCCGGCAACCGATCGCCCTTGCCTTCCGCAACCGACCGAATCAGCTCTTCGAGGTAGAACGCGTTGCCTGCCGCGCGATCGATCAGACGGGTGAGCATGGCCGCATCGACATTGCCGAGCGCTTCGCGGATCAGTTTCTCGGCGGCGCGACGCGTGAGCTCGCCGAGCGAGATGCGCTCGACGTTGCGCTCGTGCCACAGGCGCGGGAACACGGAGTCGACCTCGGGACGCGCGAGCGCGAGCACGAACAACGGTCGCTCGGGGAGCTGGCGGATGATCGTGTCCATCGCGCGCACCGTCGGCATGTCGCCCCAGTGCAGATCCTCGAGCATGATCACGATCGGGCCCGCGCCGGTTTCGGCCTCGACGAAGTCCTCCCAGGCACGCAGCATCTGGTCGCCCATGAGCTGCGGATCTTGGCGGGCCGCGCGCAGCTGCAAGCTCGGCTCGTCACGGCTCGGTGCACCGGCGAGCTCGCCGAGGAACTCGGTGATGCGCGTGCCGTCGCGGGTGACGTTACGCAACACGCGCGCCTTGAGCTTGCGTTGACGGCTCGACAGCGGTTCGTCGTCGATGATACCGGCCAACCGCCGGAGCAGCTGCGCGAGCATCGCGAACGGGGCGCCGGCACTCAGCGGATCGCCGCGCGCGATCCAGAGCTCGGGTTGCGGGCCGCCCGCGTTGATGATGCGTTGCGCGAGCTCGTGACGGAGCCGCGACTTGCCGACACCCGCCGGCGCGGTGACGACGACGATGTGCGCCTTCGGCTCGGAGACGCACTCGGCAAACATCGCGTGCAGCGTGCCGAGCTCGCGCTCGCGACCGACACATGGCGTCGGCTTACCGAGCAGCGTGCGTTTGATATCGGTGACGTCACGCTCGCGGGCGAGCAACAGGCCCGTCTCGTCGCCGTGGATGGCGAAGCGAACGTCGAGGAGGCCGGCAGCGACCTCGTCGACGCGAATCGGCCGGGTGCCATTGATCGATTCGGTCGGGATGCGCAGCATCGCGGCTGCGCGATCGATCACCTCGCCGACCGCGCGATCGACAGTGACACTGCGACCGATCGCGAGTGCCATCGCGGAGCCCGGCATGATGTCGCGGATCGCGAGCGCACAACGCGCCGCACGCGCGGCTTGATCGGTAGCGGCGCCCTGCCCCGCGATCGTGACCGCGATCGTGCCATCGGGGAGCACGGCCGAGCGCCCGCGATACTCGGAGACGGTCGCAGCGAGCCGTCTCGTCAGCTCCTTCATCACCGCCGAGTTGTCGCCCGTTGCCGACGGCGCAGATGGCTCACTTGCCATCGTCGGTGCGGTCTCGAGTGGCGGCACGAGGGGGCGGTCGACGACGTGCGTGGTCGCGAGCACGACCGAGACCAAGCGCTGCTCTCCAATGGTGACGGCCGAGTCGCGCTCCGGCGCTTCCGTCGGGCCGATGCCCTCGATCGGTCCGATCGCCTCGAGTTGCGACGCGACCGCGAGTCCGTCCACGGGCCGCGCTGTGGGCTCCTTGTCCATCATGCGCGCGACGAGGTCGTCGATCGATGCGGGCGCGCCCTTGAGGATCGTGCTGATCCGGGGCGCATCGTCGAGCAAGATCTTCATCAGCACCGCGATCGGGTTGTCGCCGCCGAATGGCGGGTGGCCGACCAGGCACTCGAACAACACGCAGCCGAGCGAGAACACGTCGGCGCGTGGATCGACTTCTTTCCCACCGCGCGCTTGCTCGGGAGCCATGTAGCGTGGCGTGCCGAGTGTCGCGCCCGTGCGCGTCATCGCAGCGGAACCGTTGCGCGCGACTTGCGCGATGCCGAAGTCGAGCACCTTCACGCGATCGACGTCGCCATCGACGAGGAACAGGTTGCTCGGCTTGACGTCGCGATGAACGATGCCGCGCGAATGCGCCGAGCCGAGCGCGGCAGCGACACGCGCGACGAGGCGGAGCGTGTCGTGCGTGGTGAGCGGCTCGCGCTGTAGACGTTGCGCGAGGTCTTCGCCTTCGAGCCACTCCATCGCGAGATACGGCCGTTCGCCTTCGCTCCCGAAGCCGAGACAGCGCACGAACGCCGGGTGAGTGAGCTCCGACATCACACGCGCTTCGCGGATGAAACGCTCGCGGTGCTCGTCAGTCGTCTCGTCGCGCAGGATCTTTACTGCCGCGAAGTTGCCGGTCTGCCGATCCTTCGCGCGGTACACTGCACCCATACCGCCGCGGCCCGCGAGCTTCTCCAGCTCGAAGCGTTCCGCCACGATGGTGCCGGTGTGGTCCACCGATCCCATGGTAACCGACTCACCAGCCGAGCGTCGCCATCAGGCCGAACTGGAACACCTGGCCGCCGAAGCGGTAGTGTTTCTCGGGAATCGCCGCGCCGGGTGTGCTCGTGTGGTCGACCTGCTGCTCGAGCATGTGGTCGACGCGGATGAACGCATCGGCGGCAAAATTGACGTCGGGGAGCGTGTACCGCCACCAGCGCGGCGGCTCCGATGTGCGCTTTTTGCGTCTCGGCGCGGCGGGCGCAGCCGCACGCGTCCCCGCAAACCAGGCGACCCCGGTGCTCGCGGTAATCGTTGGTGCATCAAGTAAGTTCACGTTCGAATTCTCGGCGCTGTTGACGCCGCGCGTGCGATAGCCAAACCCGCCGCGCACCGCCATCCCACCGCCCGGGCTGCGCCACTCGCCGCCGGCGCGCCACGCGAGGTTGTTCTTCCAACCCGGGCGAATCGGCCGCGGGAATACGAGTGCCCCCGAGGCGCCCATCGGATCGAGCGAGTACATGTTGAGGAACGGATAGCTCGACTCGCTCGTGCGCAGCTCGCCCCACCGGTAGTACGTGACGTCGGCAGTGAGCGTCAGGTTTTCGGTTGGCTCGCCACTCGCACCGGCCGAGAACTGCCGCGGCGAGAACCAGCCGAGCGAATCGACGTGCACCGGGACCGGGATTTCAATGATCAGCTTCGCCTTGATGTACGCGTCGACGTCGAGGTCGTGAAACAGCGGCCCGCGATACGCGGCGCCGATCCGGAACCGCGGCGACGGCGTCCACAGCACACCAAACCGCGGCGCGAGCTTGGCGCCGAGGCCAATGCCGAGACCGAAGCTGACCGGTCGATAGCCCGACGGATCCGTCGGATCGGGCTCGAGGATCGGAAAGTCCGCATCGAGCGGCAGCCGCGACTTGAACAGCGCTGCGAAGCCGGCGCCGATCGAGAGCTGCTTCGATGCCCGCCACGAGAACCCGAGCGCCATCGACAGCTGCTCGTTCGCCTCGCCGTACATCACGTAATGCGGCGTCTCGTTCGCCGTCTGTTGATCGAGGCGAATCGCGCCTGGCGTACCGAACCCGAGCATGATGCCCGCGCTCAGATCGAACGGCAGATCGAGACACGAGCCGAGCATGAAGCGCGTCTGGTTGCGCGTCTCCTTCGGCACGAGCGGTTCGGTGCGTGCAGTGTCCTCGTCGGTGAACGTCAGGTGATGCGCGATGTAGCTGACGTCGAGCGCGAGCAAATCGTCGTGGCAGAACGAGAGCCCGGCGGGGTTGTAGTGCGCCGACGAGAAGTCCCCCGGCAGCGCGGTGCCGGCGCCGCCCATCGCGATCGTCTTCGCCGAGCTGCCGTAGACATCCTCGGGCGTGTTCGCGTGCGCGAACGCGGGAACGATCACAGGAGCGACCGCGAGCAAACAAAGACTGCGACGTAACAAGGCGAGCACGATCTATCTAATGAGGTCTAAGCGTACCGACGAGCTTCCAGATCGAAGTGATGCCGTTGACGTCGTCGAGCAAGAACTCGCT
>DASUFX010000533.1:0-7161 GCA_036274355.1 Kofleriaceae bacterium
GCACCAGAGTTTGCGCATGACGGAGCTAGCTACCGCAGGACGAAACCTGAGTGCAGCTCGATCGACAGCTGTTGGCAGATGCCAGCAGGTACCACGATGCGAACGTTCTTCGCGCCAACAGCAAACACTCGACATCGTTACGACGACTCGTGGCCTTCGCGTTGCACTCGGGCGCGCGCAGATAGCGGAGGCAATCATGAGGTCGAGGAGCTTGCTAGGACTAGGTGTCGTCGGCGCGTTGTCGGTCGTCGCGTCGGCACAATCTGAACCGCCGGCGGACGCGCCAGCACAACCGGCGCAACCGGCAGATCCGGCGCCTGCACCGGCCGCGGCACCACAGGGTCCATCGGTGACCGCGACCGCGACACCGATGAACGGCAGCGTGAAGGGCCGCGTGCTCGCGAAGAACGGCGAGCCGATCCCAGGCGCGGTGATCACGCTCGGCACCGCCTCGGCGATCTCGGATGGCGATGGCAACTACGTGCTCGAGGATGTCGCCGCTGGTGCGCAGACGCTCTCGATCGAAGCAACCGGCTACGCGACGCGCGAGACGCCGATCGAAGTCGTTGCCGGCCGCATCCTGGGCGTCACCGCGCGCATGGACACGACCCAGCTTCCCGGTGAAGAGATTGTCGTCGTCGGTACGCGCCTGCCCGAGAAGCGGCTCGACGCACCGGTGACGATCGAGATCGTGACCGACAAGGATCTGAAGACAGCGGCGGGCGCGTCGTACCTGTCGGCGCTCTCACGCGTGAAGGGCATCGATTTCTCCGACGCCGGCATCGGCGATCAACGCATCTCGGCGCGCGGCTTCGCGACGCAGTTCAACTCGCGGATGGTGACGATGGTGGATGGTCGGCTCGCGACGCTGCCAGGCAACGGGTTGCCGCAGGGCAATCTGCTGCCGCAGAGCGGCCTCGACATGAAAGCGGTCGAGGTGGTGGTCGGTCCGGCGTCGGCTCTCTACGGACCCAACGCGCACACTGGCGTGATCAACATCGTGACGAAGACGCCGTGGGATGACTCCGGCGCTGCGGTATCGGTGCGCGGCGGCACGCAAGCGATGTTCGCCGGCGCTGCGCGCGTTGCGGGCACCGTGAAGGACGACTTCGGTTACAAGGTCAACGGCGAGTACTTGCGCGCGCACGACTTCGTTCCCGATCGCGCGACGCACTCGTACGCGCCGAACGTCTACGAAGGCGATCTGCTCGAGAACTACAACGTCGAGCAGGCGAAGACCGACGGTACGCTCTACTACAAGCAAGGTGACTGGCTCGCGACCGCCGGCGCCGGCATCTCCGACTCGACCGGGTTCTCGATCACGAACGCGGGCCGCAACCACCTGCGCAACTGGCAGGTGCAATACCAGTCCGTCACGCTATCCAGCCCGCATATCTATGGCCAGGTCACTCGCACGCACAGCGACGCGGGCAAGACGTATCAGCTCGATCGCCTCGCGCGCACCGTCGCTGCGATGGGCGGCGTGCCGGCGAATCCGGCCGACTTGAATGCGCTGCGCGATTCGATCTCGCTCGTCGACGACAGCCAGCTCATCGACTCCGAGCTGCAGTACCGCCACACGCTCGCCGGCGTGAAGACGACGCTCGGTGCGCAGTATCGTGCCTACGCGCCGAGCTCGGCGGGCACGTACCTCGACGACAAGACGCAGGACATCTCGGTCGCCGAGGCCGGCACGTACTTGCAGCTCGACACGATGCTGTTCCATCGCCTGCGTCTCGCCGGTGCGGCGCGCGTCGATCACCACACGCTGTACGCGACGCAGATCAGCCCGAAGGCCGCGGTGCAGTACGAGATCGCGGAAAACCAGAACGTACGCGTCGGCTACAACCGTGCGTTCAAGAGCCCGACCGTTCTCGAGAACTTCTTGCGCATCAACGACGTGCTGCTCGGCAACCGCACCGGCTTCGTCGTGCGCGATGCAGGTGGCAACGTGATCAGCGACATCGCGCCGCTGTCGCCCGAGCAGGTCGACGCGATCGAAGTCGGCTACAAGGCCGCGATCGGCAGCAAGCTGTACGTCGACGCAGTCGCGTATCAGTCGTGGTACCGCAACTTCATCAGCCCGCTGACGTCGGTCGCGAACCCGATGGCGGCGATGCCGACGTTCGCGACGTACGCGGACGGCACTCCGACGGCCCAGGGCACACCGGCCGAGGGCACGCTGTCGACGTACATGAACTTCGGCAAGGCGAAGGTGCGCGGCATCGACGTCGGCGTCGACTACAAGCCGATCGAGCAGCTCACGCTGTCGACGAGCGCGTCGGCGATGCAACTCGCGAGCTTCGAGAACACGAACCCGCTGCAGACGGATCTGCTGCTCAACGCGCCAGCGTTCAAGCTGCGCGGCTCGGTACAGGGCGATGACCTCGGCCTGAAGAACTCGTTCTGGCGCGTCGATAGCCGCTGGCACACGGCGTACGAGTTCGCGTCGGGTTACTGGAACAGCATGACGCTGCTCGGCGGCAAGGTGCCGGCGCGCATGGTGCTCGACCTCTCGCTCGGCTACAAGCTGCCGAAGCAGGGCATCACGATCAGCGGCACGGTCGCGAACCTGCTCGACAACAACGATCCGGACGTGCTCGGCGCGCCGATTCCGCGCCGCTTCGCCTGGCTGCAGGTCGCGTACGACTGGGACGGTTTGCGCTATTAGCCGACGTTTGCCGGGCAACGCCGCATGGCTCGCGTGTATCAAACGGCGACCATGCGCCTCGCCCTGCTTACGCTCTTGCTCATCGCGTGCAACAAAGATCCCGAACAGCACATCGATGCGAGCGTGCATCTGATCGATGCCAAATCGGTCGATGCGCCGCCGGATGCGCCACCGGACGCGCCGCCCGACGCGGCACCACCGATGAACGTCGTTACGGCGTGCATGCATGCGTGCGATGCGATCGCAGCGTGCGTCCAGATGCCGGCCGATCAGGAGTGCTACACGGACTGCGCGACGGACCTGGCGGACTGCACGGCTCAGCAGGTCGCGACGATCGACGCGTGCAGCACCGAGATGTGCGGCGACCTCGAGAACAACATGTCGCCGCTGCTCGACTGCATCGTCGCCGTGTCGTGCGTCGATATGGCGACGATCAGAGGTTCGCGTAAATAAAGCCCGAGCGGCTGTTGCCGAGCTCGATCCGGTAGGTGTGCAGGTCGCCGCCGGTCGCGTGCATGAAGTGATCGGTGTGCTCGCCCTGGTCGACATCGTCGACGAACACGCGCGCCGTGCCCTTCCACTCGAGGGTGGTGAGCGGTCCGACGACGTCGCCGCCGATCGCAACCCACTCACCGTCGCCGCGCGCGTGTAGCGTGCCGGCCTCGGGGCCGCCGACGCAGGTCGCGCCATCGCGCAGCGCCGCCAGGATCGCGCTCGCCGTTGCATCGACTGCGAGCACCCAGGTGGTCGCCATGACGTTCGTCTGGTGATTGTCGGTGCCGCCGACCGCTGTCACCCGGCGATGCTCGTCGTGGACGACGCGATTGAGCTCGGCCCACGCCAGCTCTTCGCCGCTCTTGCCACCCGGGCGCGAGATCACGTTCGCAATGCCGAGCGGCACGTTCCAGACTTCGGCGCCGTCGATCGCCGAGAACCCGGCGCGGTGCTGCGTCCACACGCGATAGGACATGTCGTAATGCGACGCGCGCACGCCGGGGATCTTCGTCGGCGTCGCGAATGGATGGTTGACGCTGATCCACGCGCCGGCTGCATCGGCCGCAGCGAGGAAGTCGTTGCCTTTCAGATCGGCGAGATTGGCACCCGCGACCGTGAAGTGACCATCGCCCGTCGTCCACTCGACACCGGGAATGAGCGTCGGCGTTTTGGCCTCCGCGCAGCTCCCGGCGAGCTCGCGCCACGCCCGTTCCCACTTCGTGTGATCGGTCTGCCAGCGCCACGGCCACAGGTGTGGCGTGAGCACGACGAAGTCCATGCCGGCGCGCGCTGCGGCGGCCGCGATCTCGGTGACCGACAGCATCACGTCATCGTGCGAGTCCGGCGGCGAGACGTGCATGTGCATGTCACCCGCGTACCAATGCCGGCGGTCCTCGTTCGCATCGAACCCCGCGGCAGGCGCGTCGTCACGCGTCGCGGCGCGCGGTGATGCCGAAGAGCAGGCAACGACCACCAGGACGAGGGCGAGGAGCCGCATTGCCCCTTACGATCCACGACCCTGCATATCGGTTTACGCGGTCGCGCGAATCGGGAACGGATCCGGGATATCGAGGCCGAGCGCGGGGTCGCCGAGCGGCATCGCGAATAGCTCCGCGTAGATCCACTCGACCAGGCCCGGGATGCCGGCCCACTCCGCGCCGGCCGCGAACGCCTCGTGAACACGGTCGTGCAGGGTGAGGTTCTCGCGGGTGTCGGCGTCCGCCTCGACCTGGACCGCGCGCAACAGCGGGGCCTCCATCGTGTGCTTGGTCGGCGCGATCCTGCTCGCGGCAAACGCGCGCGATGGCGCGACCGGCGGGAGCACGGGCCGCAGTGCATCGCGGTGCAGGTGCGCGAGGTCGCCGCGATCCGCCTTCGCGTACACCTGCGCCTGCGCGAGCAGTACAAGAAACGTCTCGCGATCGAACAGACCGGGCAGCACGTCGACCGGGCGGGCGCGCCAGTCGAGCACGAGGTGCGCGCTATTGCCGGTGAGCGTGCGCTCGACACGTCGGCCGCCGCCGAAATCGATCGTAACGATCGGCACCGGACGTACGGATTCCCAGTGCAGCACGAATTGCTCGCGGAGCACGCGGTTGATTTGCGTGTCGGGGTAGAGCAGCTTGCGGAAGAAACGGCTGTTCGCGCACGATAGCTCCTCGTCGAGCCGGCCGAGCAAGCGCAGCGACAAGATCGGCCGCTTCGTGCGCCGCGCGTCGACTAGCGCAGCGCCCTGGTCGGTGTGCCAGTAGAGCAGCGACGTGTGCGCGTCTTTTTGCGCGCAGACGCGATCGAGCATCGGCGACGCGCTCGCGCCGTAGCTGCGGAGATACGTGTCGAGGGCTTCGGGCCCAACGCGGCGAAGGTTCTGCATGACTTCACCGTAAGGCCCGCAGTGTTAGCGCAATGTAAGGATACGAGATCGGATACACGAGTGTTTTCAGTCGCGTCACCGTGCTGTCAAACACGGAGCCCAGTGTCGTCACATGTACAAGTCCCTTATCGTCCTCATTGCGCTCAGCGGCAGCGCACGTGCCCAGACGCCACCGGCGGCTCCAGAAACAGCTAAGACGCCAACGGACACCGCCGCGGCAGTCGAAAAGCCCGCTGAGGCTCCACCACCGAAGAAGCTCTCGGTCGGAACCAAGGGGCTCTTCAATCCCGGACTCCTCGCGCAAGCGTGGCTCCAACACGATCGCGCCGGCGACACGACGCAGATCTCGCAGTTCCGCCTGCGCCGCGCCGAGCTCTCCGTGAGCGGCGAGATCATCCCGAAGACGGTGGGCTACAAGGTCATGTTCGATGCCGCGAAGGTGCGCGAGACGCAGAAGGTGACGGTTGCGGGTCCGCCCGATGCGATGGGGAATCCAACGACGGTCACCATCAACAACCCGACGAGCGCGGTCTCGGCGCTCCAGGACTTCTACATCACGGCGCTGTCGCCGTTCGTCGACGTGTCGATCGGTCAGTTCAAGATCCCGGTGAGCTGGGAGGGCTACAACTCGTCCGGCAAGCTGATGTTCCCCGAGCGCGCCGTCGTCTCCTCGACGTTCGGCGACAAGCGTGACCTCGGCGTGCGGCTCGAGAAGAAGCTCGCGACGGTCGGTTACTCGGCGGGTGTGTTCAACGGCTCGGGACTCGACAACTTCGACACCAACGTGCAGAAGGATGTCGCGTTGCGCCTCGAGGCGTATCCGATCACCGGCCTGACGGTCGCCGGTGTCACGTATGACTCTATCGGCCAGCGCGACCATGCCGGCACGAAGGATCGCTGGGAGGCAGATGTCCGTTACGAGGCCGGCGACGTGCTGCTCCAGAGCGAAGCGATCTTCGCGCGCGACGTGACCAAGGATGCGATGCCCGCGACGCTCGGTCGCGGCTTCTACGTGCTCGGCGGGTACACGCTGCACGACATCGATTCGCAGTTTCACGGCGATCTGCAGCCGGTGGTTCGCGTCGGAGCGTTCGATCCGGACACCGATCTGGCCGACAACGCGCTGCTGCACTTCGACGTCGGCGTGAATTACTATCTCATCAAGCACGAGATGAAGGTCCAGGCCGCGTATCAGCGCACGCAGTTCCAGGATTCGATGAAGCCCGCAAACAACGAGCTGATCCTTGCCGCGCAGGTCATGTACTGATCAGGCACGCCCGGACTAGCGCTCGATCGGAACACACGTTCGCATGCAGATGCCGCACGTGCAGGTGGCACCACAGTCCGTGACGCCGGCATCGCCACCGCACGCGCAGTAGTCGACCGGCGTGTAGTTGCACTCGCAGAGGCCGGCATCGTTCGGCGGCTTTTCTTGCCCAGGCGGGTTGGGCGCCGGACACGCATCGGGATGGTCGTCGCTATGCGGGCATGCCGCCCAGATACAGAGCGCGAACAAGCAGCCAATTGCGAGTCGTGGGCGCGTCATGCGTTCACCGCAGGTTGGTCATCGTGAGTCCCTTGTGACTCGGAATGAGCGCGAGTCCATCAGGATCGATGACCGTGTGGTTGTCCAGCAGATCGATCTTCAGGGCGGCGCCATCGGGCACGCCGTACAGCGTGAGGTTACGCGACGCGATAAGTGCGGCCACCCCTGCGACCGCGGGTGCGGCGAATGAGGTGCCGGCGGCCGAGATATCCGCAGCGTCGGTGCGGCCGTTCAGCATGCCCGGACCGCCGATACTGGGCCAATTACCCGGTGCCGCGATCTCCGACGGCTCACCGAAGTTGGAGTATGACGCGATCCCGCCAAGAGACAGCACCGAGTTGTTCGTGGCAGCAACGGTCAAGGATATCTGGCGTGTCTTCGTGCCCGCGAAGAACGCCTCGTCCGGCCAGCCGTAGTAGTTCGTGACCGAGCCTTCGTTGATCCCGTCGTTTGCGGTCGTCCCCCGTGTGCTGCCGCGTCGTGCCCTTCACTTCGTCGGGGCCGACGGAGCTACCGAACAGGCCGCCTGGATCCTGGCCGACGCCAGCAAGGCGTCTGCTTGGTTCGCCATCACGA
>DASUFX010000534.1:0-3408 GCA_036274355.1 Kofleriaceae bacterium
GTCCTTGCCCCACTTGTCCATGTCCTTGCCGAACTGATCCATCTCGGCGCCGATCTCGTCGCCCATCTTGCCGAGCTCTTCGCCCATCTTGTCGAAGTCCTGTGGCGAGAGCTTGCCGATGCGCGCCTTCACCTTCACGCGCACTTTCTCGAGACGCTTCTTGAGCGACTCGCGCACGTGCTCGGGAATCTGATCGTTGTCGCCGATCGCCTCGAGCGCGTTCTCGATCTGCTCGTCGACCATCTGGTCGAGATCGCCGAGATCGATGTTGATGTGACCCTTCAGCTTCGGCGCCTTCGGCGGCTTTGGCGGCATCGCCGGCGAACCCGGAACAGGAGCGGTCGGCGGCGTGGGTGGAACAGGCGTACCGGGCTGCGCGCCCGAGAGCGCGCTACCGAACAACAGAGCACCTACCATCACGGACGGCAGGACAGTGGTGAATAGCTTATTCATGACCGACTCCTCGAATCAGAGCGCGATACGGCGCGAGCGGTTTACTGATCGCTTTCCAGTCAGCGTGGTACCGGCTCGACGTATCGGTATTGGCGAGCTGGACGAGCGCACGCACATCGTCGTCGACGTCCGTGTCCTCGGATGCGTCGTTCGCCCACGGATCCTTGTCCTGGTTGTTCGTCGCCGTCGCCTGATCGCGCGTCGGCGGATTCGTCTTGTTCGCGATCGGCTGCTCCGACGCCGGCTGGCGCGTGAACGCGTAGACTCCGAGCGTGCCCGCTGCAACGGCAGCTGCGAGCCCCGCGGCGATGCGCCGGCGGCGACGCACCACGATGCGATGCTGTGCACCTGCTGTCATGCGCGCCGAGAAGCCGAGGCCCGGATCCGCTTCGCGATGGATGGCACCGAGCTCGACCGGTAGTGCGACGAGACGCTTGCAGCGTTCACACGTTTCCGCGTGCTCGCCGAGGTCTGCGAGTGGCTCACCGAGCGCGATGCGCTCGGTGACTTGATCACAAGTGGTACTGCTCATCGGTGCTCCTCCATCAGATCGCGCAGGCGCGCGAGTCCTCGAACCAGATGCGTCTTTGCGGTCGCGAGCTCGACGCCGAGCATTTCGGCGATCGTTGCGACCGGCAGGTCGTGTCCGTAGCGCAGCACGAGTGCCGCGCGCTGTTGCGATGACAACGTGTCGAGCCGATCGAACATTGCAACCAGCTTCTCGCGATCGACGAGCGCTTCGGTCGCGACCGGCCCAGCCGATGCATGCATGCGCTCTGCGATCGCGTCGCTCGAACCGTCGACTGCGATCTCGGGCTCGTCCTTGCCGGGCAGCCAGCCAAACAGCGTGCGCTTCAGCTTGCGACGCCGCAGCGTGCGCAAACACATCGTCGTGACGATGCGGAGAAACCACGCCGGTGCGGCCGCCGGATCGCGCAGGTCACCGATCGCCTCGCATGCGCGCGCGAGCGCCTCCTGCACGGCTTCTTCGGCTTCGGCGCGGTTGCCGAGCAGGTCGTAGGCGATGCCATAACCCTTGCGCGCCGGTTGACCGGCGAGCTCGGAGAGCAAGCGACTTCGGGCGTCGTTCCGGGATGCCACGTCTAGCCGCGCTCCGGTCGTAAGGGACATATTTGCCACGCTGGTCTTAAGAGCCTCGACGTAGCTGTGCGGTGGACACATATAGCGCGGCCCGGCCAATCGATGTATGTGAGGGAGATGCCTCGGGATCTCGACCGACCATTTTGGCGCGGCCAGCGCCCCTGGTTCGAGATCTGGTTTGCGGTGCTCCTCGACGAGAATCGACGCCGTGCGTTGTGGATCCGAGAAACCCTGTTCGTGCCGAAAGAGGGCGACGGGCGGGCCACGATCTGGGGCGCGTGGTTCGACGCCGATGCCTCGCCGACCACGCGCACCGGCAAGCGCTGGGCACCGATCGAGACCGCAAAGATCGGCGACCCGAACGCCAGTGACGAGCTGATTCGCATCGACGACGCGTACATCGGCAAGAGCGGCGCTGCCGGCGCAGTCGACGAGCTGTCGTGGCAAGCAAAGTGGTGGGGCGGCAAGCCCGTCAGCGACGAGCTACCCGCGTGGCTGCCGACGCCCACCCACGCGCGCCAGGTACTCAACGACGCCGAGACCGAAGCAACGATCACGGTGGGCAACGAGACGATCGCGCTGCGCGGCCGCGTGCTCGCGATGCATTTGTGGGGCAAGCGCCGCGTACCGACGCTGCACTGGATCTGGACGCCGTGGCTCGGCGACGGTGCACTCGAGGTCACGGCGATCTCGCTGCGCGATCGGTTCTCGCTCGGATTGTCGTCGCTCACGCTCGACGGTCCGGACAAGATCTCCGGCACGCCCGCCACCGCTGCGCACCCGCACGGCCTGCTCACCGCGACGGTCGCAGGTGCGCGCCGCTTGATGCACGCGCACGCGTGGGCCGAGATCGACGACATGGTCGGTTACGTGTACCGCGATACCGATGGCAGCGATCTGATGGTCGCGCAAAGCGACATCGGCTCGGCACACTTCGAGACATTCTCGCGCACCGCACCGGGCGCGCAGTGGAAGCTCACCGAGGAGCGGCGCACCGCGGGCGGCGTCGCCGTCGAGATTCATCAGCGCGCGCCGCTACCGAACGTCGACTACGTCGGCTGGGACGACACGACGCGCAAGCCGAGGCCGGCGAAGCAGGCGCCGCGTCGTCCCGATCAGGTCGAGTGGCCTGCGGTGCAATCGATCGTCGCGCTCGGCATGACGTACGCCGATCACATCAAGGAGACCGGCGGCTCGGTCGACCCGAGCGTGCCACCCTCGGCGTTCATGAAGCACCTGCGCACGCTCGCGCCGAGTGGCGATGCGCGCGTGCCGGTGCCGACGACCGACGAGCTCCTCGCCGCGCTCGCCGAGGTCGAGCCGAAGCTCGATGTCGACATTCGCAAGCGCATGTCGATCGTGCCCGCGGTGATGGACTACGAAGGCGAGCTCGCGGTGATCGCGCTCGGCGATATCGACGACGAACGGCTCGCTGCGGGCGTCGCGCAACCGTTCGGGCTCGCCGCGTGCAACGATCTCACCGCGCGCATCTGTCAGGTGTTCGGCGAAGGCATGCCGAGGCCCGAGGATTACTGGGCGTGCGCGAAGTCGTTCGTGCGCTTCTTGCCCGTCGCCGATCGCGTGTGGGCTCCCGAGGGTGGCCTCGCAAAGATTCCCGACCTCACGCTCGTCACGCGCGTCAACGGCGAGGAACGCCAGCACGCCTCGACCAAAGATCTGATGTACGACCTGCCGGCGATCGTGCGCGTCGCACGCATGCAGCTCGGTCGACCGCTCGCGCGCGGCGACGTGATCATCACCGGCACGCCGTCGGGCATCGGTATGCGGCTCAACGTGATCCGCCGCCGGTTCGCGAAGCTCGTGAAGGATCGCTTCCGCAAGGCCGACTTCCTG
>DASUFX010000535.1:0-3057 GCA_036274355.1 Kofleriaceae bacterium
TACGAAAGGAACGCGCGGAGATTAGGCACGAGAGCAAGCGTTGGATTGGGCATGGGCCTTGCGCAGCTCCATGCTTCGGCATTGTGGTCGGCTCCGCGGCGTGCGGGGCGAAACGGCCGGCGTCATCGATGCAACATCAGCACTGGGAGATTGGTTTTGAAGAGCATGTGCTCGGTGACGCCGCCGAAGACGAGCTGCCGGAACCGGCTGCGGCTGTAGGCGCCCATCACGATGAGATCGGCGTCGAGATCGCGACACGCCCGCTCGAGCTCACGCTCGACATGCTGCCCCTTCGTGCGCACGCGCTCGACCGACACGTCCCAATGTGCGAGGTATCGAGCCAATTGCGTGCTGCTCGGCCCCAAGCGGTTCTCGCGCCCCGCGCTGACGACGACGACGCGTTCGGCACGCGTGAGCAGCGGCAACGCGGCCGTTACCGCCGCCGCGGCGTCCGCGCTTTGGTTCCAAGCGATTACGATGCGCTTGCCGACGGTCGCCGCGTGCGCGGCCTGCGGCATCACCAGCACCGGTTTCGCGGAGTGCAGCAGAGCTCCCAACAAGAACGCGCGAGCGCGGCTGGCCCCCTCCGCCCTGGGTCGCGACACGACCGTGAGGTCCGCAACGGGGCCAACGACCGCGAACACGCGTGCCGGGGTGCCCGCGACCTCATGCCAAAACGCGCGCATTCGCCGGCCGCGCGCCGGCCGCTCCGCCAAGGCGAAGCCGTGCTTGGCGGCGACGCGTTCGTGGATGCGCCGAGCCGCTTTCAAACCTGAACCCGCCTTGGAGTCCGCAACGGCAAACGACGCGTGCACGTCGTCGTCGGGTAGTAAGGGGCCGAGCGCGAGGCTCTGCTCTCGATGAACGGGGCGGATGTGATAGCCGGCAACGTCCGCGCCGAGCTCAGCCGCGAGCCCGAACGCGACGTCGAGCGCGACCTGGCATTCAGGACGATTGGCGACGGGAACGATGATCAGGCGCACGCTCCTAAGCTCCGAGCAGCATCGAATCGGCCACGCCGACGATCTCGTGCACGGGAACGACGAACGCCATGCCGTGGCCGGCGGCGTCGAGCTCGGCCGCCCGGACGATCTCACCTAAGATCGCTTCCACTTGATCGCTCTGGACGATCGTGAGGACGATCTCCTTCTCGGGCTCGATCGACATGCCGAAGATCTTCTCGTGCTCGTGGACGCCGGCCCCGCGCCCGAGGAGCACGGTGCCGCCGCGCGCCCCCGCCTTCACCGAAGCTTGCAGGACGCTGCTGCCCCACCCTTTGCGGACGATGGTGACGATGAGCGAAGCGTTGACGTTCACGGTTCGACCTCCTCTCATGCGCTCTTCAAACGGACGGCGAAACCCAACAGCATCACCGAGATGATCGGCGCGAGCGCGATGAGCGCCGCGAGACCGAGCCCATGCACGAGCGGATCGCGACCGGCCACGGCGGCGGCGACGCCGAAACCGAGCGCCAGCAGAAACGTATTGGCGAGCGGGCCGGTGGCGACACCGCCCGCATCGACCGCGATCGCGACGAAGGAGCGGTCGCTGAGCCAGATCAGGGCGATCGCTGCCGCGTAGCCCGGAGCAAGGATCCAAAAGAGCGGCCAGTCGTAGGTGATTCTCAGCATTCCGATGGCGACGGCGACGGCGACGCCGGTGCACACAGCAATGAGCACGACGCTCCGACGAATCGTGCCCGTCGATGCCTGCTCGACTTGATCGGCCAGGATGCGCACGGCGGGCTCGCCCCAGGTGGTGGCGAAACCGAGCAAGGCGCCAAAGATCGCGAGCAGCCACGTCTGCGAGATGGCGCCGATGGTCTGCCCGACGGTGCGTCCGAACGGCATGAAACCCACGCTGATGCCGAGAAGAAAGAGAAATAGTCCGATCGACGCCATCACCGTACCCGTCGCGATGCGCGCTATTTCCGTGCGCGGCAGGCGCAGAAACAAGAGCTGAAACACCGCGAATAACCCCGCGAGCGGCAGCACGGCGAGCGCGACCCCTCGGGCGGTGCGAACGAGATCGGCCAGCAGCGGTACGTCGTTCATCGGGTCATCAAGCCAATCGTCAGGATCACGATGATGGGCCCGATCGATGCCAGGCCCAAGAGGCCGAACGCGTCGTGCACCGCCGACCGGCCCGCGATGACCGAGCTCACGCCGAGGGCGACCGCCAGCACGACTGGGCCAGCCAGCACGCCTGTCGTCACGCTGCCGGCATCGTACGCGAGCGGGACCACCGCGCTCGGCGCGAGAAAAGTCAGCGCGACCATCAACGCGTACATCGCCGTCAACTGCCATCGCATCGACAAGCCCAGCACGACGCGCACGAACCCGACGACGGTGAAGAGCCCGACTCCCGCTGCGATGACGTATACCATCGGCTGGCTCGGGAGCTCGCCTTGCGAAGCGTCGCCCACCATGCTCGCGAGGACCAGCACGTCGGGCTCCGCCGCCGTCGTCGCGAACCCGAGCGCGAAAGCTACGATCAATAGCAACGACAACGAGCTTTTCTCCGCCAGCTTCGCTCCGATGTAGCGGCCCATCGGCAGAATGCCGAAATCGATTCCCGTCAGGAGGAGCAGCAACCCGGCGGTGACGAGCACGGAGCCCGCGAGATACTGCAGGAACACCGCCGCCGACGCGCCAACGACCGTGACTTGCAGGACAGAGACGACGACGATCAGAGGCGCGACGGCTCGCAACGTCTCGGCAAGCTTTAGCTTGAGCAGCGTGATCACTTGTCGAGCTCGTGCGGCATATCCGGCGCGACGGGGATCGGCGGCGTCAGCGCGAACACCCGCGCGCTACCGCCGACGAGCTCGCATACTTCGTCGCGGTACGCGAGCTCGATCGGCGCGGGACCGCGCTCGCGGTCGCGCACGCGAAGCTCATCCCGCGTGATCGTAAGATCGAGCGTGTGGCCGCGATAGCGGATGCGCATGTCGAGTCGTTCCAGTCCTTCAGGCAAGCGCGGGTTCAGCCGCAGGACATTACCCGTCATCTCGAGTCCCGTCGATACGCGCTGCACCAGGTCGACCGTGCCGGCCAT
>DASUFX010000536.1:0-4202 GCA_036274355.1 Kofleriaceae bacterium
ACAGGCGAACGTCGCGTACGCATTGGTTCCTGCGGACGATCCGCGGATCGCCGATTACATGGCGCGCCTGGACGAGATCAATCAGCTCGCGGATGCCAGTCCGGGCTTCGTGTGGCGCTACCTCACCGATTCACGCGACCCCACGCAACGCGAGTTCTCCGATCCGTTCGTGCTCTTCAACATGTCGGTGTGGGAATCGATCGACGCGCTGCACGCGTACACGTATCGAACCGCGCACGCCGAGGTCTACGCCGCGCGCAAGCGCTGGTTCGTCGACCAAAAGGCGGTCGTCGGTGGTCACGCGCTTGCGATGTGGTGGATTCCGGCCGGCGAGTGGCCGACCGTCGCCGATGCCAAGGAGCGTCTCGCCGCGATCGTCGCAAATGGGCCGAGCGAACGCGCATTCACGTTCAAGCAGCGCTTTCCGCCACCTACCCCAGCGTAGATAGCGCGCCGGATCAGTCGCAGCCGAGGCGCGTGGAGCCGAGCGCGAGATCGTCGAGCCACACGTCGTAGGTGCCCGGCGTCGGGTTCGTCTGGTACAGCCACCAGCCAAACCAGATCTTGTTGAACGTCGGAAACACGAAGTCGACCTGATTGCCGCCGTGACTCGTGCGCGTCACCGAAAGCTCGGGATGCGCGACGCCATCGAGATAGATGTCGATCGCATCGTTCGTCGCATCGAGGTGGAACTCGAGGCACAGCCACCTCCCACCCATCGACGGCGCGCTGCGCTTCCAGTTCGTCCAGTCGCCGGTCGCGCCCGCATCACTGCCGACGCCCCAGAATGCGCCGGCGGGATTATTGCTGCCGGCTGCGGGCGCGTACTGGCCACCGATCGGCCGCACGAGTGACGTGTTACCAGTGCCGGCAAGCTCGACGAGCGTGTAATGCGCGTAGTCCGGCGCGGTCGGGAACGCGGACACCCACGCGTGCATCGTTCCCCATGCGCTGTTGCTCGGCAGCGCGAGCATCTTCTGCAGCCGCGCGCGACCGTTACCCGTCGTCGAGACTTTGAGCGCGTGCTGGCCGCGCGCATGCGTCGCGTCGATCGCGAGCTGGCCGCTTGCCGACTCGGTCGTCCACGTGGAGCTCGTCGCCGGCCCGAGCGGCAGCGTTTCGAAGTCTTCGCAGAACACGAGGCCACTACGCGCGCACAGCGCGAGCGCAGCATCGACCTGCCCGCTTGCATCGGCAGCCGTCGCATCGCCGGTGGTTGCGGCGTCGATCGTGTTACCGGTCCCACTCTCCGACCCGCACGCAGCGACAGCGAGCAAGACGCCGACGTTCCGCATCCCGTGATGCTACCCAAGTGCTAGGGTGTGGTCGACAGGCATCTGTTCGTCATGAGTCAGATGATCATTCAGCTGTCAGGCGCCGTGGTCATTCTCGCGGCATTCGTGCTCGCGCAAGCCCGCGTGCTGCGCGTGGAGCAGCGCCTGTACCTCCTCCTGAACGCGGTCGGTGCGTCGGTGCTCGCCGTCAACGCGTACACCGAGCGGCAATGGGGCTTCCTGCTCCTCGAAGGTGTATGGGCACTCGTCGCCGCGTGGGGCCTACTCCGCCCGCGCCCCGCGCGCTGACTACGGCCGGCTCTTCGCAGCCGCGCCAACGGCAGCGAGTACTGAATCGGCAACCTCGCGATCGAGACGCGCGCGATGCACCGCGGAGAACCGCTGCATCGCATGATCGAGGGCGGCGAGCTTGCCCTCGACAGCATCGAGCTGCCCGCGGTCGAACAGCTCGCGGCGTAGCGTGTTGCAGACGTAATGCACGCAGCGCGCAGGACGGTGCTCGACCTCGAGCGTGCAGCCGTGACTGCCGCGAAACGCACATCCCGCGTGCGCGTCTTTGGGCGGCGTGAGATCGCTCGTCCGCGTTCCCGCGTGAACCAGTGCAGCGAGCTCGTTCTCGTCGAACAGATTTGCAGTCACACCGGAGCAGCACGCGCCGCCGTCGTAGTGACCGACCGGCCACGGCTGCCCGGTCGCGCACGACGCGCACGACGACACCGCACGCAGCTCGGCAGTGACGTCGAGCTTCCGCGCGTGAACCTCTCGCGCGAGCGCGCGTTCGGTCTCGTCGACGTCGCTAGCCAGCTCGGCGCGCAACCGCCGCCGCAGCTCGACGAGCTCGTCGGCCCGCGACGCCGGCTGGCGAAGCTTGAGGAGGAGCCGCTCGACGGCGATCAACACTCGCCGAGCCTAGCATCGAGTTAGATGTCGCGCATCGAGGCGTTCAGCACGGTGCTGAACGACGGCGAGCTCATGTAGAACGAGTTGTTCGTGGTCTCGAAGTACGCGTTGATCTGATTGTTGTAGAAGCGCGTCGGCACGCCGCCGTTGCCTTGCGGCAGCAGGCGGTACATCGCGTTGCCGCGCTGGATCCACAGCACGTCGTTCGGGAAGACGAGCAGCTGGGTCTGGACGTTCGAGAACGTGTAACGGCCGACCGGGATGTTCACCTTCGGCGTCGCGACGCGCTGGAGCGCGGTTGCGTTCGGCGCGACCATCGGCTGCACCGCGGTCTTGTCGTAGCTGAACTTCGCGTTGAACTGCGAGCCCGTGTAGGTCGCCGAGACCACGTTGCGCACGAGCGGCGCGAGCGCCGTCGTCACCGTGTAGTCGAGCTTGTCGGTGAGATCGATGCGCTGCTCTTTCGTCGTTGCAGGGAGCACGGCGTTCGTCACGAACACGCGCTGGCCACCGTTCCAGACCTCGACGACGTGAGGACCAGCGACAAGCGACGGCACGGCGCCCGAGCCGAACACGACCTCGTTCGCGCTGTCCTTGTTGATCACGAGGACCTGGGCGCCCTGCGGCAGCGTCGCCATCGCGGTCTGGTTCTGGATCGCAGTGAGGCGAAGCGTCAGCGTCGAGCTGTAGTGATTGCGCTCTTCTTCGATGCGCGTCGTCCCGGAAATCTGTAGACCGATCGGGCCGAGCGTCGCATTGCTCGAGAACGGTCCGGGGCCGGCCGAGAGCACGAGCGTCGCGTCGGCAACGGCGACCGCCTTCTCGCGGAAGACCGCCTTGATCGTGCCGAACGCGGTGACTTCGGCCTGCGTGAACGCGCCGGGGTTGGCAACACCGCTGTCGAGGTCCGCAATCTGCACGGTCGACGTGTTGTTGTCGGCGTTGTAGACGTTCTGCAGTCGGGTCGCTGCGTTCTGGAGATCCGTCGTCGCCAGCGAGGAGATGGCGAGCGATGCGGGCGGCACGGCCGGGCCCGGAGGCGACGCCATGTCGAGGACGCCGAAGCCGACGTCCGGACCGGTCACGAGATCGTTCGTCGACGGCGCTTCCATCTTTGCCCACATCTTCGGCAGCGCCGCAGCTTCCGCCGCGAACAGGCTGTCGAAGATCGCCGGATCCTCCATCCGCACGAGCTCGGCGAGATGCAGCTTTCCGTCATCGGGCATGTTCGCGATGATGCCGTCGATGCGATCGGCGAGCGGCGCTTCGACCATATCGAGCGCGCCAGCCGTCTTCAGCGAATCGATACGGCGGGCGATCAGATACGACTTCGAGGCGCTGACGTACTGCGACGGGATGTCGCTACCTTTGATCGTGGTGAACGCATCGGCCTTACCGCCTTCCGAGCCCGGCGGATACCAGACGTCGTCGGAGGTGGAGCATGCCGAGGCAAGACCGAGCACGAGAAGTGAACTAGAAGTTACAAGGCGGATCTTCGTCATAGCTGGTGCGCCGCAAAGCAAGCTCTAGGCCTCGCACCACGCGAATGGTCGTACCAACTTGCTCGTTCACGCCGTGGCGAGTCGAGTTGCCATCGGCCACTGAAATGACCAGCCCGACGTTGTCAGCGCATTTCATGCGACCGGTGAAACGCGCCACGCGCGCTCATTCGTGGCGCGATCTGCGCGCGCCGTGCAGTGACACCAGTCGGAGGCTCGCGTCGCCCCAGCGCCGCACGATCGGATCTTCGCCGCAGCGTCGCGCGTAGTCGTCGGCGTACGCGACGGCCGATTGGCCATCGAACACGAGCGCGCGTGCCAGCTCGCGCGCGATCTCGGCGCGGCATCGATCACCCTCGGCTTGCAACGCGGCGATGCGCGCACGACGCGCGTCGGCTGTTGCCGCCTGTTCGGCGCGCTGGAGCTCGCGCGCGGTCGGCACATGAAACGGGATCATGTTCGCCGCAGCGTTGCCGAGCGTCATGAGCACTATCACCAGAACACCGAC
>DASUFX010000537.1:0-2245 GCA_036274355.1 Kofleriaceae bacterium
GCAAGGCGGCCGCAACGTTGCGCGCGACCTGCACGGCGTGATCGATCGGCAGTTTCTGATCGAGACGCGTCGTGCGACGCATCGTCGTGCGCACGTCCTGCCCGTGCACGTACTCCATCGTGAAGAAGTAGTTCCCGTCGACCTTGCCCATGTCGTAGACGTGAGCGATGTGCGGATGGTCGAGCGTTGCAGCGAGCTTCGCCTCGTCGAGAAACAGCCGAACGAACTTCGGGTTCTCGGCGTGCGTCGGCAAAATCTTCTTCAGCACGACGAGCTTCTCGAAGCCTTCAGGACCGATCGTGCGTGCGAGGAAGAGCTCCGCCATCCCGCCACGAGCGAGCTTGCGCACAACCTCATAAGAACCGAGACGCATAGTCTCGGCCCGTGCTTGATCTCCCGGCGTCCCCAAGCGCTTCGATGATATCGCGTTGACACATCGCGTGGCTTGTTTCCTCGACGGCATCCCTACTAGCCAGTGTGTTGCAAGCTCGTGGGATGACTTGCGCATTTCGCGGCACAACGAGTGCAAACACCAGTGCGCATGCGTACTCGACTGGCTTGTGCGGTTGTCCTCGTGGCTGCGTGTGCTGCGGAGGATGACAAGGCGCCGGGCGAATGGGCTCCGGGCAAAGGCGATGGCGCCTTCGAGCTCGTCGAGGTTGGACCAGCGCCGCTCGATGCGCGCGTCGACATCGCGCTCGATCACCGCGTTTTCGCGTACCGCGTCGAGTCGTACGGCGGCACGAAGCTGAAGATCGACCTCAAAGGTCGGAGCACTGACGCGTATTTGATCGTCGAGGGTCCGCTTGCGGGCGATGGCGATCGCCTCGCTATCGGCGCCGGCACGGTAATCGGTGAGGATGATGACAGTGGTTACGGTCGCGACGCGCGGCTCGAGCTCGAGCTCGCAGAACCCGGCGTGTATCGAATCCTGACCGGCACCTACGAGAGCCTCGGCGAAGGCGGTGCCGCGAGTGGTTCGCTCACGCTGACCGTCGCGTGCAGTGCGAACTGCTCCCGGCCAATGGTCGACCAGAAGAACTTCGTGCGCGCACTCCAGCAGCAAGCGGGGCCGGCGTTCACCGAGTACGCGAAGGCCGAGCTCACCAGCCTCGTCCACGATCCCGCGATCGCCGAGCAGATGACGGCGCAGCTGACCGCGATCCTCGCCGACCCGCAGCTCACCGGGTTGGAGCGTTTCCCGACAATCCCACTGGCCGCGATTGGCGCGTTGCGCCCCGCGCTTGGGCAGATTCCTGCGCAACCGGCGAGCGAGGACAAGGTCGTGACCGGCGATCTGATGCAGCTACTCGGTGGCTGCACGCCGGATCGTTCGCTGCCCGCCGAAGTCGACGCGCGGCTGCCCGGCGTCCGCTACGGCCAGTTCCCGAGCAAGACGCTATCGCCGTGTCAGTTCGCGCATGCGAGCAAGCTCGCCCAGGTGCTGACGTCGCTCGCGGCGCAGAACGGTTCGTCGGTGACGTTCAAGGGCCAGACGATCAAGACGCCGCGCGAGTTGTTCGCGGCGCTGATCGCGAGCGGTCACACGATCGAGGTTCGCAACGAGCGCATGTACGCCAACTTCCTGTCGATGATCGCCGGCGACCGCGACGTGATCTGGCCGGTGTGGCTCGACACCGGGATCAAGCTGTCGAATGGCGAGAGCCTGTCGATTCCGGTCGGCCACAGCCACCACGCGTGGCGCATCACCGGCCCGAACATCAACACGCGCGTGATGTTCTATCTGGGCATCTCGGGTGCGGGCTTCTTCGGCCAGACCGACCAGCGTCCAGCGTGGTCCGGCACGGTCGCATCGACCGACATCACCGTGACGGCGGCGCAGGGCGCCGACCACGACTATCTATTGAAGACGGCCGACGCTGCCGCGACGTATCTGCGCCGCAACCGCGTCGAGCGCACGACGGTCGCGCAAGGCATGCCCGCCGACGGCTACGGCTACGTCGGCGTCTGCAACGATTCGAACGCAGCGATCGAGCACGCGACGAAGGGCACGATCACCGCGTTCCCGCTCCTCCGTGCGAAGGAGCTCGACGCGCAGGCCGATCTCGGTGACGGGCTCGACGCGACGATCAAGGCGCTGCCGAAGGACGGCGATGGCATCGCGAACCAGCGGGACGCGCTTCGCCGTGCCGTCGCGATGCAGCCGTTTGCGAACGGGTCGCCGCTGATCTGGGATCCGAAGCTTGCCGCCCAGCTCGCGACGGCGCGGGCCGACCTCGGGCAG
>DASUFX010000538.1:0-4575 GCA_036274355.1 Kofleriaceae bacterium
CGCGCGCAAGCTCGCCACACTCGAGCAGGTGCACGACAAGCTCGTCGCGGAGGTCATCGGCGAGCCCCGCGCGGGCTGAATCGCCGCGCCGCACCGCCTCGGCGATGACACGCTCGACGTGCGTCCACTCGCGCGCGGTGATCAAGCGACGATGGACCGCGAACAACACGTCCACGTCGAGCTTCGCTAGCCCGACCCGTACGAGGTCGCGCAGCGCCAGGTCGGCTGCGTGCGTGGCGGTGAGCTTGTCGCCGGCAAGAAACTCGTCCCACGATAGACCAGCCACTGGCGATGCGGACGCGGTGCGCGCCTCGTCCTTGTCGGCGTGGCACTTCTTGTACTTGAGCCCGCTGCCGCACGGACACGGGTCGTTGCGGCCCACCTGCTTCGCCGCGCGTACCGTGAAGCCCGTCGCGCGTGTCGTCTCGATCTCGGCGGGAAGCGATGCGATCACGGCCTCGAGCGATGCGTTCATCGCTTTCTCGTCGGCGCTAACCTGCTTCGCGTACTCCTTCGCGAAGGGGGCGATCGGCTTCGTCGCCGCGGCGACATTCACATCGTCGATCGACGCTGCGATCGTCGCGAGCAGCGCATAGCTCTCGACGCTCATCGGCCGCGCGGACAACCGGCGGAGCTCCGGAATGACCCGCTCGGTCGGCGCTTCGGCCCGCCACGCTGCGAACACCAGGATCGCCTCGAGCTCGCATGCATCCTTCGTGTGTGGGAACCGCCGGTTTTCGACGAGCTCGAGGAGCTTCGGCCGGTCGTCCTTCGCGACGATCGCGACGAGCGCGAGCGTGATCGCTGGCAACTCGATCCCGGGTAGCACGCGAGCGACGAGCGGAGCCGGGACGTGTTCGCCTGCGCGCGCTCGGCCGAGCACCATCGTCGCGGCGGTCTCGTAGTCGCAGGCCTCGCATGCCTCGGTGATCGCGTCGATCGTCGCGCTGCGTGCCGCCTCGACGTGGGCGCGCGAGATGCACTCGCCGACGAGGGCTCGCGTGCGCTCTTCTGCCATGCGCGGACGTTAGCGAAGTGCGAGCAGCGCCGCGAGCAGGATTGCGATGATCGCGAGCGAACCGACAATCCACGGCAGCTGACCACCAGGCATGCGTCGCGGCACTGGCGCAGGTTCAGCCGTCGCGGTGGATTCCCGCACCTCGGGCGGCATGACGATCGCCGGTGACGAGCCGCTGCTGAATGACGGCGGCGGCGGCGGGTGGTCAGGCACCTGGGCGGCGATGATCGGCTGCGACTGCCGGCTCATCACGCTCGAGAGTGTGCGCCGCACGTCGGCGAGTGTTGGCCGCTCGTCGGGTTTCTTCGCGACCATCTGCAGCAGTAGCTTCTCGATCGCGTCCGGTAGGTTCGGGTTCAGCGATCGCGGTTTCGGCGGTTCCTGCACGAGGTGCGCGGAGATCAACTCGGCCACGTTGTCGCAGTCGAACGGCACCCGCCCGCACAGCATCTCGTACGCCATACAGCCGAGCGCGTAGATGTCGGTCCGGTGATCGACGCCCTTTGACTTGCACTGCTCGGGGCTCATGTAGAGCGGCGTGCCGAGTAGCTGCCCGGTGCGGGTCTTCGCGACGAGACCGTCCTCTTTGTTCGTCACCTTCGCGAGGCCGAAGTCGAGCAGCTTGCACTGCGGCTTCTCGTCGTCGATGAGATGGACGAACACGTTCTCGGGCTTGAGGTCGCGATGAATGACGCCCTTGCCGTGTGCGGCTTCGAGCGCGCGTGCGATCTGGCGCAGCATGTCGCACGCCTCTTCGAACTCGAGCGTGCCGTGCTTCATCCGCTCGGAGAGGCTCGTCCCAGCGAGCCATTCCATGACGAGGTACGTGCGGTTGTCGGGGAGGCGGCCGAAGCCGAACACGTCGACGATGCCAGGATGCCGGATCGCGGCGACCGCACGCGCCTCGGCAACGAACCGCTTCACGCTCTCCGGCTCGTCGAACACCTTCGGCGTCATCACCTTGATCGCGACGTGGCGGCCGATCGCGGGATGCACCGCGCGGTAGACGGCGCCCATCGCACCCTCGCCGATCTTTGCTTCGACCTCGTACTCGCCAACGCGCATGCCGGCACTCAGCTCGGCATTCGGCACGATCGGGACACCCGGCGCGGGCGCGGGGCCTGATGCGGCGGTTTGTGCGAGCGCCTGCTTCGGGTCGGTCGGTTCGGGAGCGAACTGGTCACCCATCGACGGGCCGCGCGCGCGTCGTTGGTTCTCCATGATCGTTTCGTCATGGAGCCAGGCGCCGTCGTCCGGGCAGATCGATTGGTCCTGCGGCCAAGTCTTGCCGCAGACCTGACAAACGACCCCCGCCTTTCCCTTTAGTGAATCCCCCAGAGCCTGAGAATTCTACTTGGTCAGGACGAGGTAGGCGAGCACCACGATGGCCGCAACCAGAATGCCTACGAGGGTGAACACCAGTGCGTTGCTCTTGCCGGGCGCTGCCACGGCGGGAGCACCGGCCTGCATCCGCATCGACATGTTCGCGGCGATCTGCGGGCTCGACGGCGGCTTGCCACCGAGGCGAGGTTGGCTCGGCGGCTTGCTCGTCGATGGGATGTTGCCGCTGCTCTTGTGACCCAGCGGCGGGTTGCTCGACGGATGGCCCGACTTGCCGGTCGGCAAGCGCGGCCCGCTCGAGTGCGTGGTGGCCGGCGCCGTGCTGGTGCGCTGGATCGACGGCAGCGACGGCACGCTCGGCTTGCTGCCGGGAGCACCGAGCTGCGGCGCGCTCTGGCGCGACTTCACTTTGCCCTTCGCGCCCTGCGGCGCATCGGAGCCACGCGCGAGCTCTTTCATCGCGCCATTGATCTTCTCGGGCTCTGCCAACTTGCGCTGGTTCGAGAGGAACGCGAAGTACGAGTCCGGCATGTCGTCGAAGTCCATGACGAGATCGCACTCGTCACAGCGACAGGTTGGCGGCTCGTGCGGCGGCGGACCCATGTCGCTCGCCTCGACGAGAAGAACCTTCTCCTCGTCGCACTCCGGGCAGAAGTACGGAACGTAGAAGCTCTTGACGACGCCGCTGCCGGTGAAGTTGTTGACCAGGTTGATCTGGGCAACGATTGCCGGAGAACACTCGACGAGAACCGATCGCGTTCCGTTCGCTTCGAGCTTGCTGAGCCAGTTCACCCAGTCGCGAACGCCACACGAGTTGATGCGCTCGATCTCGCCGAGATCGATCACCGCCGTGCCCGACGGAATCTTGTCGACGAGATCAGAAAGCTCGTTGTCCTCGTCGATGACACCGCCGAGCTTCACGTAGCTCACGTCGCCGCGGTGTTGAACCGACGCCTGAAACTTTTGGCTCATAGTTGCTTCACGTAACGGCCGTATTGCCGATTACACCACACCCGTTCAACCCTAGAATAGCGTGCTGGTCGTCGACGATCTAGGGAGGCTAGGTGGTTTTGGTGCGCACACCTTCTGTCTATCCTACCTCGTCAGGCAGGTAGAGCGAGCAAGTCTCTGATCAATTGGTAGTTGTCACTTAAATAAAAGCGCACCAAATCAGGCCCGCCGAGGACGGCCCCGAGTGCGACGGTGTCGTCGTGGCTGGCTAGTAACTCACCTGAGAGCCGGGCAACCATCCAGATCGCGGCGGCAAAATCGTCGCAGGCGACCAGACCCGCGCGTTTTGCGCAGGCCAGCATGTTGTCGATCCAGCTGCCGGTATCGAGATCACGCGTACCGGCATGGCGCTCGAGCACCTTGGCCTGGCGCAGATTCGCGTTCGTCATCAGCTCGGCCGGGATGCCAGTCGGTTCCACCTCCTGGATCAGGCCGCGGAGGATCTGGCCGAGCTCGCGACGCTGGCGTGCGCCGAGCTGGAGCAGCGCCGCATAGCCGCCGCGGATCGCTTCGAACGCGTAGCCAAACATGAATCGAAGTGCGAGGTCCTTGTCACCGACGAGCGAACGGTCGACGACGACGATCTGGCGCGGGAACGCGGTGACGGCGAGGAGGCCGGGGACCTTGTCGCCGACAAAGATCTCGGGCTCGAGCTCGTACAGCTGGCCGACCTCGATCGCGATCTGGAGCAACCGATCCTCGTTACCCTCGGCGGGGATCACGTTCTCGCCGAGTGACGGCTGCGCGATGAACGCCGTGATCTCCTCGGCAAACGCGGTCCACACCTCGCCGAGCGGCTCGCGCGGCGCCGTATTCGCCATCAGGCGCTCGCGGTTCTGCTCGTCGAGCGAGCGACGCAATGGCGCATTCTGGCGCGTCGCGCGCAGGCGAGCCATCGTTTGCCGATCGGTCTCCTCGGCGAAGCCGAGCAGGTCGAGCGCGGTGAGCACGCGGTTCGCGCGCTCGATGTCGTTCGTGCGGGTATAGAACGACGACAGCAAGCGATACGCGGGCGCGTGGTGGATGTCGCGGTCGAGCACCTTGCGCAGCTCACCGATCGCGCGCTGCGGATCGTCGACGGCGTAGATCTCGGCGAGCGCGACGCGATCGCTGGCGCCGTCGGGCTCGACATTTAAGATGCCGCGATACGCCTCGATCGCGGCCGGCCGATCGCCCGACGAGAGCAGAATGCGCGCGAGACCGCG
>DASUFX010000539.1:0-3502 GCA_036274355.1 Kofleriaceae bacterium
GGTCCTGGCATTCCGGTCACGGTGCGCCCGCGGATCTTCGAGCCGTTCTTCACGACGAAGTCGCCCGATCGCGGCACCGGGCTCGGCCTCAGCCTGTCGCGCGGCCTGGTCGAGGCACATCACGGCACGCTCGAGCTCGACGACAGCTCGCCACGGACGCGCTTTGTCATGCGACTCCCGTTGACTCAGCCGACTCAGCCACGCGCGGTCGGCGAAGCGTGAGACCAGTATCGCGCTGCGATCGCGAGCAGCTCTTTCGCGTCGAACGGCTTGCGCAGCGACGCGATTGCCTCCGACGGAATGCGCTCGCCGAGCGCCGAGATCACGCAGACCGGAATGTCGTCGAGCTTGCGCTGCTTCATCTCGACGAGCACCTGCCACCCGGTCATCACCGGCATCAGTAGATCGAGAATGATCAGGCACGGACGCTGGCGCTCCAGTGCGTCGAGCGCGGCGCGGCCGTGATTTGCAAGCTCGAGTACGTGTCCGCTGCTCTTGAGCGTGAACTCGAGCATGTCCCGCACGTCCTCGTCGTCCTCGACCAGCAGGATCACAGCTACCTCCATGGTAGCCCGAAGCGGCCGTCTACAGACACGCAGAGGTTGCGCCTTCCCGATGCGCGGGCGGCTAATCATTGCTAGGGTCCGGTCGTGCTCTGGCCGCCGCCGTACATCGCGCTGCTCGTCGTGCTGCTCGCCATTGCCATCGTGTGGTGGCTGAGCCGTCGCATGGACGTCGCGCATCCGCCGGTCGCGCTGATGGTGACGCGGATCGGCTTTCCCGCGAACATGCGCCTAGCCGACTCGAGCAGCGCGCTATCGATGCTCGAGCTGCGCGACGAGATCGTGATCCCGTTTCCGAAGGCGACGCTCGTTATCGACTTCCCGCTCACGCATCCCGCACAGATCGCGATCGCGGCCGCGCTGCCGCAAGGCTTCACGCGCGGCGAGCTCGTCCAGGCGATCTGCGACGAGTACGCGCACGTCTACGCCGCCGAAGAAGGCACTGCATCCGACGACGTGGTGGTCGAACACCGCGGCACGCGGCGCGAACGCGTGCGCAGTGATGGCGCCTACGGGATCTGGGGTCACGCGCTCGAAGATCTCGTGCTGCGCTCGGCGCGCTGGGTGAAGCAGTCGAACGGTGACGTACGGATCGAGCTCCACGTCGACGCGAAGCCGATCGCGCCACCGCCGGCAGCCCCGGAGCTGCCGAGCTGATGTGGGCACGCCTGCACAAGATCGATCGCATCCGTCCGCAGAAAGATGGCGGCGCACTCGTGCTCGTCGAGGACGAACGTAGTGCAGCAATGATGGAGCAGCGGCCTCCGCTCTCGACGCTGTTCGCGATCGCTCGCGTGCTGAACGCACACCGCTTGCTCGACGCGAAGTACGGCGGCAAGGGCGAGGTGCGCTATGCGACGAACGCGAAGCTGCCGACGTTTCTGTTCGATGCGGTTCGCCGTGCGGGCGCGAGCATCGGCGATCGCAGCGGCGACAAAGCCGACGTTCCCGCCGAGACGGCGTCGGTGTCGTCGGTGATCGATCAAGCGTTCACCGAGCTCGGGCACGAAGTGCGCAAGACGATCGGCGCACACGACATGATCACCGCGCTGCGCAAGGTCGAAGATCGGCGCCGCAAAGAACCGCTCGATCGCGAGACCCAGACCGTCGCCTACTGGACATCGGTGTTCGAGCTGGCCGCGCTCGCCGGGGAGCTATCGCGGCCGCGCGGCGGGCGTTGGATCGATACCCGCGAGATTCCCGTGCCGTATGCGATCAAGTTTCCCGAGGGTGGCCTCGCCACACCTACGAAGCTTGCTCAGCAAATCGTCGAGGGGGGCCAGCCGATCGAGTCGATGGCCACCGATTTCACGACGTAACCGCGCTCGACGGCACGCAGGATCGACGTTACAGATCCCGGCATGAAAAGAGCGCTGCTCGCCGTGGTTGTCCTCGGATGTTCATCGCCGTCGAAGCCCCCGCCCGCACCGCCTTCGCCACCGATGACAGAATCCAAACCCGCCGTCGCCCCGACTCCACCGCCCACGACAGAACAGCCGCCCGAAGATCCGTACCTCTGGCTCGAGGACGTGACCGGCGACAAGCCGATCGCGTGGGCGAAAGAGCAAGCCGCGAAGAGCAAGGCCGAGCTCGAAGCAGTGCCAGGCTTCACCGCGACGCGTGATCGCATTCGCGCAATTCTCGATTCGAAAGAGAAGACGCCGTACGTCACGAAGCGCGGCACCTACTACTACAACTTCTGGCGCGACGCTCAGAACCCGAAGGGGCTCATCCGGCGCACCACGCTCGCCGAGTACAAGAAGAAGTCCCCGAAGTGGGAAGTCATGCTCGACATCGACGCGCTGTCGAAGACGGAGAACGAGAACTGGGTCTACGCCGGTAACGACTGCCTGTATCCGACGTTCGATCGCTGCCTGGTCACGATGTCGCGCGGCGGCGGCGACACTGCCGTCGTCCGCGAGTTTGACATCAAGACGAAGAAGTTCCTCACCGACGGCTTCAACCTGCCGGCCGCGAAAAGCGAAGTCGCCTGGAAAGATCGCGACACGATCTACGTCGCGACCGACTTCGGTCGGGGCTCGCTGACGAAGTCCGGCTATCCGCGCATCGTCAAGGAGTGGAAGCGCGGCACGAAGCTCGAGGACGCGGTCACCGTGTTCGAGGGCCAGGACAGCGACATCTCGGTCAACGCGTTCCGGTCGTGGGACCACGGCAAGTCGATGGACTTCGTGAACCGCGGTATCTCGTTCTTCGCGCAGGAGCTCTACGTCCGCGGCGCGGACGGCAAGCTCACGAAGCTCGACATCCCGAACGATGCGAACGGCGGCATCTGGAACGATCAGCTGTTCGTCACGCTGCGCACCGAGTGGAAGATCGGCGACAAGACCTGGCCCGCCGGCGCGCTGCTGACGACGCCGTACGCCGACTTTCAGGCCGGCAAGCGCGACTTCCAGATGCTGTTCGAGCCCGCGCCGAACAAGTCACTCGAAGGCGTCACCGAGATGAAGACCGCAGTCGTCGTCAACGAGCTCGAGGACGTCAAGAACAAGCTCTACGTGTGGACGTTCACGAAGAACAAGTGGACGAAGAAGCCGTTCGGCAAGGACTCGCTCGGTACGACGTCGGTCAGCTCGGTCGACGGCTACAGCGAGACGGACGACTACTGGCTGATCCACACCGACTACCTCACGCCATCGACGCTGTCGCTCGGCTCGCTCGGTAAGCAAGCGGCGAAACTAAAGACGAGCCCGACGTTCTTCGATGCGAAAGGCCTGCAGGTCGAGCAGCACTTCGCGACGTCGAAGGATGGCACCAAGGTTCCGTACTTCCAGATCTCGCGTAAGGCGATCGCGCTCGACGGCAGCAACCCGACCATCCTCTACGGCTACGGCGGCTTCGAGATCTCGCTCACGCCGGGCTACGATCCGATCAGCGGCTCCGCGTGGCTCGAGCGCGGCGGTGTGTACGCGATCGCGAAC
>DASUFX010000540.1:0-8701 GCA_036274355.1 Kofleriaceae bacterium
ATGCGAGCGCTGCTCCTCATCGACCTGCAGTACGACTTCTGCCCGGGTGGTGCGCTCGCCGTCGCGAACGGCCATGAAACGATTCCGGTCGCGAACCGGCTCATGCCGAAGTTCTCGACGATCGTCGCGACGCAAGACTGGCATCCCGCGCATCACGGCAGCTTCGCGGTGAATCATCCCGGCAAGAAGCCGTACGACATGCACGAGCTCGCTGGCTTGCCGCAGGTGATGTGGCCCGCTCACTGCGTGCAAAACACGCCGGGCGCCGAGCTGCATCGCGATCTGGATCGCAACTTGATCACCGAGGTGTTCCAGAAGGGCACCGATCCGGCGATCGACAGCTACTCGGGCTTCTACGACAACGGTCATCGCAAGGCGACCGGTCTTGGCGACTGGCTGAAGCAGCGCGACATCAAGCACGTGTACGTGATGGGCCTCGCGACCGACTACTGCGTGAAGTTCACGACGCTCGACGCGCGTCAGCTCGGCTTCGATGTGTCGCTCGTGGTCGACGGCTGCCGCGGCGTCAACCTGAACCCCGACGACAGCGCGAAGGCGATCGAGGAGATGCGCGCCGCCGGCGTGGTCATCGTCGAGAGCAAAGACGTCGAGTAATCTAAAGCTCTTCCGCGCCCACGAGGCCACATTGTTAACAGCCCGAGTCCTGCCCCGTCTTGCCTGGGTGCGGCTCGCGTACAGTATCGGCGTGGATGAGCTTGCGACGCTGGTCGGCCGCGCACGCGTGGGCGATCGCAGGGCGTTTGCCGAGCTGTACCGGCGCTTCCACCGCGCGGTCCACGGTGTCGTACTCGCGAAGGTCTCGTACAGTGACGCCGCGGATCTCGTGCAGGACGTGTTTGCGATCGCGCTCGAACGACTGCCGCAGCTCGCCGACCCTGCCGCATTTGCCGGCTGGCTCATGTCGATCGCTCGCAATCGCGCGATCGATCACGTGCGCGGCAAGAAGCCGACCGACGAGCTCGCCGATATTCCGGTGCCGCCTCCGCGCAGCGCCGAGGTGGCCGAGGTGCTCGCGGCGTTGCGCGCGCTACCCGAGGCTTATCAGGAGACAATGATCTTGCGCCTCGTCGAAGGCATGAGTGGACCAGAGATCGCCGAGCAAACCGGGCTGTCACCGGGGTCCGTGCGCGTCAACCTTCATCGAGGCATGAAGCTCCTGCGCGAGCGCCTCGGAATTGCTAGTCAGGAGGCATCCGATGTCGGATGACTATCTGTTCGATCGATCCGGCCCACCGGATCCTGATGTCGCGAAGCTGGAGAAGCTGCTCGCGCCACTACGTCACGATGCGCCCCTCGACGAGCTTCGCATGCGTCGCAAGCGCCGCACGCCGTGGTTCGTGCTCGGTGTTGCGCTCGCTGCGGCAGCCGCGCTCGTCATCTATTTCGCGTTGCCGGCGAAGCCCACCAAGCCATCTGCGTGTGGCGGCAGCGCAGGGTTCGCATTCTCGGGCGTCGGCGGCGATGTGTCGTGCGGTGGCGCGCAGGTCGCGCACGGCGTATTGCCGGTTGGCGGTCAGCTCGACACCGGCCCGCATGAAGCGTCGCTCACGATCGCGGACATCGGCAGCGCTGAGCTCGGTAAGCAAACTCGCGTTCGCCTGGAGCGGACGGACCGCGAGCGTCATCAACTGTCGCTCGAGCGTGGTCACATGCATGCGAAGGTCGCGGCGCCGCCGCGCTTGTTCGCGGTGTCGACGAAGCACACCGAGGTCGTCGATCTCGGCTGCGAGTACACGATCGATGTCGATGATACCGGTGCCGGCTCGATCTGCGTGGCGACCGGGCTCGTCGAGCTCGCGACGGCTTCGCGCGCGACTGTCGTCGTGCCCGAGGGTGCGTGCGCGACGATTCTCGCAGGCCAGCGGCCTGGGTTGCCGCACGCTCGCGACGCGCGTCCGGAGCTCGTCTCTGCGATCGATGCTTACGATCGCGGCGACCCGGCCGCGTTCGATCGGCTGCTCACGCTCGCCGAACGCCGCGACGCCATCACGTTGATCGCGCTTGCTGCGATCGAGGGCGATCCCAACCCCAGCCCGAAGGGCTGCGTGGTCGGCCGTTGCCGCTCTGTGCTCGAGCGCCTCATGGAGCTGTCACCACCGCCCGATGCCGAGATCACCGTAGATTCTGCGCTCACCGATCCGAATCACTTCGGTGCTTGGCGCAATGACATCCTCGAGATCTATTACGGGATGTGGGGACCTAGAGCCGGCAAGAAACAGCCGTAGCTCGTAAGCGCGCAGCGTGCGTGCGCGCACGCACCTTACGCCTGGCACAAGTGCTGCTGGTTGTTGGCGCATGAGCCAGGACAAGGACCCGAATCAGGGCGAAGGCGACAGGATTTCGGGGCGGCGCTACGACCGGCATGTGCGCGAGTTCATCGCGGAGGGCAAAGTGCCCGACGCCGCGAACGATGCGCGTCTGTACGTCGAGCGCGATCCGGACGAAGCCGCGAAAGCAGAGCGATTCGCTCGTGGCGGCCCCTCTAGCAGCCGATCGGCCTCCGTCGAAGAGATCGTCGAAAAAGGTCAATCGGTGTTCGATCGCGTGAGGCCGATGGTCAAACGCGCGGTCGGCAACCTGCGTGCACGTTTTGGGCGGAAGTAGGGCGTGATTAACCACTCAACCTTGGAGCATCTCTTATGCACATTTTGACTACTTTGATTGTTGGTCTCATCGTCGGTGCACTCGCGAAGCTGATCATGCCGGGCAAGGATCCGGGCGGCTTCATCATCACCATCCTGCTCGGCATCGCCGGCGCCTTCATCGGCGGCTGGATCGGGCACGCGCTCGGTTGGTACAAGGCCGGCGAGGGCCCAGGAATCATCGTGTCCGTGATCGGCGCGATCATCCTCCTCGGGATCTATCGCCTCGTGATCGGTCGCCGACGCGTCGTGTGAAGGAGGAACCATGGCGGAACATCAGCATTCACTGCATCCGATCATTCGGCCCCCCGAGGAATTCGAGCACGTGAACTCACCCGTTCGCGATGACGAAGCTCTCGGGCCAACGGAGGATCTCGATCGCGAGCCCGACGGCGTGCCTCATCAGGTCGTCGGACTCACGGCGTTCTTCTCCGTGATGCTCGCAATGCTGATCGCGTTCATGGCTCTGTTCGGAGGAACGGTGAGTCGTGTCGCGGCGATCATCCTCGCGGTACTCGCGATTCCGGTGCTCGTCTCGACACTACGTGGCAAGGCGGCAAGGGAGAGGTCAACACTTCATCCATCGAGATAACCGTGGTAGCGGCGCACGCCAGGGCGATGGCGCACGGGATCGCGATCCTTCTGCTCGCGATTGGTTGCGGCAAGAAGGTCGTCCATCATCCAGGAGAGGAATTCCTCGACGCCATCGTCTTCGAGGGAAATACCTCGATCAAGTCGAGCGACTTGCGCGCGGGGCTCGCGTTGCGGCGCGTCCAGAAGCGTGGCGCATCACCCGACCCGTACTTGGTAGTAGTAGACGGTCAGCGGATCCTCGGAGAGTACCTGCGTCGCGGTTTCCTCGAGGCCGACGTTCGCTCACGCGTCGAGCGACACGGCGATAGGACGACGGTCATCTACACGATCCATGAGGGTCCGCGCGCGAAGACGCGCGTGATGATCACGGGCCTGCCGCCCGATGATCCGGATCTGTTCAAGAAGGTCCGCAACACGTTGCCGCTCGAAGACGGCGAGTACTTCTTGTACGCGCCTTACGACGAGGCGAAGGAGAAGATGCTCGGCGTCGTCGAGGATGCCGGGTTCGCGCACGCGCAGCTCAATGCACACGTGATCGCCGATCGCGCGAACCATCTGGCGATCGTTCACCTCCAGTACGACATCGGGCCGAAGTGCAAGTTCGGCACGATCGACATCTCGGGTGTCGGCGGCGAGCTCGCTGACGCCGTGCGTGAGCGCGTCGCGTTCGATAGCGGCGAGCAGTACTCGTCGTCGGCGATCGCGCAGACGCAGAGAAACCTGTACGAGATGCGCCGGTTCTCGACCGTGCGCGTCCTGCCCGATAAGAGCGATGGCGACGTGATCAACGTCCGCATCTCACTCGCGCACGCGACGCGCAACGAGATCGAGCTGGGTGGCGGCCTCGGCATGGACCCCGCGACATACGAGGTGCGCGCGCGTACCGGTTACTCGAAGCTCGGCTGGCCGTTCCCGCTTACCGACCTGACGATCGATCTGCGGCCCGCCTACGCGATGCTGCGCGACGGCAGCGGCTACGAGCCACGCATTCGCGCGCTGACGTCGCTGCGTCGCATGGATTTGTTCCGGCCCTTCGTCACCGGCACGGCGGAGGTTGGCTACAACTACGTCACCGTCGAGGCGTACACGAACTACGGACCGGTCGTCCGACTCGGGGCAGAGACGCCGCTGTTCGCGATGAACGAGCTGCGACTGCGTGCCGGCTGGGAGCTCGACTACAACAATTTCCGCCACATCTCACCGCTGATCGACCCCGCATTAGAGGTGGCACTCGGTCTCGACCATCCCGAGCGAGTCGGCATGTACACGCAGACGTTGTCGCTCGACCTGCGCGACAACCCGCTCGAGCCGCGCCTCGGAGCGTTTGCAGAGGTCCGCATCGACGAGGGCACGAAGTGGGCCGGCGGCGCGTTCGAGTACGTCCGTGTCACGCCGGAGGTGCGCGGCTTCGTGCCGGTGCCGACGATGCCAGTCGTACTCGCGGCGCGAGTGCGCGCCGGTCGGTTCTACGGTGAGGTTCCCGCGACCCAACGTTACTTCTCCGGGGGTGCGACGACTCAGCGTGGGTTCGCCGAACGGCATCTCGCGCCGACGGTCGTCGGCATCGTCGACGGCGACATGGAAGACGTGCCGGTCGGTGGCGCGGAGCTGTTCGAATCCAACTTCGAGATCCGTTCGCGGCTAACGAAGGTGAGAGGCATCCCGATCGGCCTCGTCGCGTTCCTCGATGGTGGCGACTGCACCGAGGTCGGCATGCTCGATCTCGGAAACCTGAACTGGGCAATCGGTCCTGGCCTCAGGGCGTTCACGAAAGTCGGCGCGATTCGCTTGGATGTCGGCTACCGGTTGAATCGCACCGGTCCCGGCAACCCGGAGCCCGACTCGCACTACGCATTCCACCTCAGCATCGGGGAGGCGTACTGATGCGGAAGGTTCATGGCTGGCGCCGCGTCGCGCGCTGGGTCATTGGCATCGTCGGCGGATTCGTCGGGCTGGTCGCGCTCGTCGTGATCGTCGCGTTCATCGTGTTCTCGACCGGCTGGGGACGCGGCATCTTGAAGAACCAGATCGCGACGCGACTCGACAAAGCATTCGTCGGCGGCGCGTCGATCGGTCGTGTCGACGGAAACCCGCTCTCCGAGCTCGTGCTCCACGACATCGTGATCAACGGCCCCGACAAGCAGCCGGCGATCACGGTGAAGCAGCTGACCGTTAGGTTGCCGCTGTTGCCGCTGATCTCGCATCAGCTGCGCGTCGAGAAGGTGATCGCCGAGGACCTCGAGGTGCGCGCGAAGAGGCTCCGCAATGGCGACTACAACGTCGACAACCTCATGAACAAGTCGGAGCCGTCGACGTGGAGCGTGTATCTGCCGAACCTCGAGGTGCGCCGCGGTCATGTGCTCGTCGAGCAGGGCCAGGGTGCCGAGCCGATCGACATCGACAACATCGAGGTGAACGTCGACGCGGCCCTGCCGTTCGCGGGGCCGATGTCGGCGAACGCGCGCGTGACCGGGCAGTGGCGGCAGAAGCGCGCGCCGATTTCGATCGGAGCGGTGATCCATGGCGACGCCGAGACGTTCGAGGTGCGCAATGCCGGCGTGCAGGTCGGCGACGTTCGCGCGATCGCACTCGGCGTGAAGTTGCCGAAGGGCACATTCGCAAAGCCGTACGCGGGCACCGTCGCGGTCAGCGCGCCGGCGAAGGCCGTACGTGAGCTCGTGCCATCCGTGCGTTTGCCCGAGGACATCGCGCTCGCGGTGACGGTGCGTCCCGGCGGACGTCGGACCGACTTCGAGATCGCGGGCGCGATCGGCGAGGGCCAGGTATCTGCATTCGGCAGCGCCGACATGCAGGCAAAGCTCGCCAGCGTCGTCGTCGCGGCGACCGACTTGAACCTCACGAAGCTGACGAACGGCAACGTGGTCGGCCACGGCGGCGCATTCGCAGCGCTCGAGCTCGACGGCGCGGCGGCGGGCGAAGTGCCAACGGTCACCGGCATGGTGCACGCGTGGCCAGTGCTCGATGACACGCCGCCGCTCGAGATCATCGCTGGCATCGACAGTGCCGGTGATCGGATTCGCGCGACGGTCGGTGCCGTGAGCGACAGCGGCATTCGCGCCGGCATCGATGCGGACGTGCTCAAGCGCGGCGAGACGATCACTCTCGAGCGCGCTGATTTGATCGCGAGTACGCTCGACGTGGGCCGCGCGACCGCAGGTAAAGCACCGCTGCGCGGCGTGCTCACGGCGAACCTGCATGCAGAAGGCGAGCTCGCGCCGCGCATGGATCTCGCGCTCGCCGGCCATGCGAATGGCCGCAGGATCCGGATGGCCGGTGCGAGTGCGCAGCGGCTGGCGATGCGCATTGATGCGAAGCATCTGCCGTCGCATCCGGCCGGTAGTGGCCGCGTCGAGCTGCTCGATGTGCGGCGTGGCGACTTGCAGTTCTCGAACCTCACGGTCGCCGCGGGCAACCGGCCCGACGGCAAGCTGCAAGTCTCCGTACGCTCGCACCCAAAGCCCGCGCCGTGGCGCGTCGATCTCGACGCACTGGTGACGACGGGCGATACGATCGTCGTCGACCTACAACGCCACTTCGTGCGTGCGGCCGGCGGCTCGACGTGGACCGGCAACACTGGTCGGGTCACGATCGGCCCGCGCAAGATCGAGGTCCGCAACTTCAAGAGCAGCGGCGGCAACGGCACGGTCACCGCGGACGCGAGCTATGTGCGTGCGGGTCGCGACCAGGGCGATCTCGCGGCACGCGTGGACGCATCGTTCGACCTCGGCAATCTGATGCAGGCGCACAAGGGCCATGTCGAAGCGCATGTCGACGCCAAGCGCGCCGACGGTCGCTTCACCGGCACCGTGGTCGCGACGGCAAAGGGCGTGACGCTCGATCCGAAGTCGCCGGTCGCGTTTGACGGCGACGTGAAGATCGAAGCCCGTGGCGTCCAAAGACAGGTGCTCGCGCATGCCAGTGTATCCACTGCGAAGGCCGGCAGCCTCGCGTTCGCGCTCGACGTCGACGCGCCGACAGATATCACGAACGCACGGGCCTGGAAGAGACTCGATCGCAACGCGATCCGCACCGCGAAGCTGACGGTGAAGCAGCTCGATCTCGCGATGATCTCGAAGGTCGCCGGCTCGCGCGCACCTGCGCTTAGCGGCAACGTGAATGGCTCGCTCGAGCTGTCGCCCGCGAGGGCAGGCGGCACGATCGCGATCCGCGGCGTGCAGACGCAACAGACGAAAGACCTCGGCAGCATCACTGCGGATCTGAAGGTCGCGCAGGACGGCGCCGGCGAGCTGAAGACCACGCTTACCGCAAGGCTCGAACCGAATCCAAACGCGGTGGCCGCGAAGGACATCACGAAGAACGGGCAGGCACACCTGCTCCTCGACGCGACGTTCCGCACACCCGATCGGATCTTCGATCCGGCCGCGTGGAAGCGGCTCGGGCCCAACGCATTCGGCGGCGCAACACTGCGCGCCGAGCGCCTCGCATTCGAGCCCGGCACGCTCGAGCGACTCGGCATCGTCTCGTCGATGCGCGGCGAGCTCGCGGTCGGTGCCGATGTTGACCCTGGGATGAAGTCGGTGCGCTTTGCAATCAACCTCTATCAGCTGCGCGGTGGTCTGTTCGCACAACCGATCGCGGTCAGCGTCGTCGGTGCAGTCGACGAACAATCGACGCGCGCGAACGCAGACATTCGCGGCCAAGGCGTCACGCTCCTGCATGCATCGACGGAGATTCCGGTGACGCTCGATCAGCTGCGCCGTGACGCGCAGAGCGCCAAGTCGGCACCGCTCTCCGGCCAGGTGCGCATCGATCACGTACCGGCGAAGGCGCTGATGAACGTGATCGGCACGAGCCAGATCACGGGCGGCACCCTCGACGGGACGATCGATCTCGCGGGTACGGTCGCCGATCCGACCGTCGACGCCAAGCTCGTGGCGCAGAACGTGACGGTGCCGAATGAGGGCACGCGCGAGGTCCAGCAGATCAAGCAGCTCACGATCGCGGCGAAGTGGGACGGCACTGCAGGCAACGTCGCGATCGACAGCGATCAGACCGGCGGCGGCAAGCTGACCGTGCGCGCGGCAGGTGCGCCGAGCGACCTCGACAAGGTCAGCGCGACGATCAAGGCGACGAAGCTCGACATCGCACCGCTCGTCGCGTTCATGCCGGGACCCGCCGGCGGGCTCGCCGGGCGACTCGACGCTGACTTCGCACTGCGCGGCGCGAATCCACGCACCGCCGATCTCGCGGGCTCGCTCCACGTCACCGACGGCCGCATTCCGATCGCACCGACTGTCGGTACGCTGTTCCGAGGCGACGTGAAGCTCGACGTGAAGAACAAGCAGGTAGGGCTCAACTTGACGGGCAAGCTTGGCCGCGGCGACGTCGCGCTCACTGCGAACGCACCGCTCGACGGCATCTCACCGACGAACGGCGAGCTGAAGCTGACGGTCCGCAACGTT
>DASUFX010000541.1:0-4275 GCA_036274355.1 Kofleriaceae bacterium
TCACGCGTCGGGCCAGGTCGCATCGGACATCGCGATTCGCACGATCGTCCACTCGCTCAAGACCGGTGACCCGGCGCCGGCGCCCGGCGTCGATCCGCTGACTGCGGCGATGAAGGCGGCAAACGCGGCCGTGTATCAACGCTCGCTCAGCGACCCGGCGTGTCACGGCATGGGCACGACGGCCGTCGGCCTGCGCTTCGAAGAGAACGTCGTGCACATCTGCCACTGCGGCGATTCGCGCGCGTACTTGCTGCGCCACGGTCAGCTGTCACCGATCACGCGTGACCACTCGCTGCGCAATCTCTATCAGGACCGCCCCGACCTCGTCGGCACGCTCGGTCCGGCGACGTCGAACGTGATCATCCGCGCCGTCGGTCTCGATGCCACCGTCGAGATCGAGCACAACCAGATGCTGCCGGAGCACAACGACATCTACTTGCTGTGCTGCGATGGCCTGTCGGATCTGGTCGATGACTGGATGATCCGCGAGATCATGACATCGGGCGATTCGCTCGAGGTCGTTGCCGAGAACCTGATCCGTGCCGCAAACAACAATGGCGGCACCGACAACATCACGGTCGTGCTCGCGCAAACGTTCGTCGATCCGTTGTGGGTGCCCGCGCACGCGTACCCGCAGCAGATGCAGCGCTACTAAAGCGCGGCCGACGTCGTTCGTGCGATCACGATCGGCGTCACCGGTCGTGCACGCGCCAGATCGACGAACCGCGAACCCGCGGGAGTCGCCGACGCTTCGATCGCATCGACAATCTCCGGGCGGAGCGCCTGGTAGAGGAGCTCGATCTCGATCGTCGTACCGGCAGGCGCCGCGAAGCGATACATCACGTCATCGGACCCAGCGACGAAGCTCGCATCGCCGGCGACGCCGACCGGTGCGGTGCGCGCGCGATCCGTGCTCGTGGGTGCGAAGCCCTTCGGCAGGATTCGATCGTCCTTGCCGTAGCGGCGCGCGTCGAGTGCGCGATGTGTGGGCTGCCCCGCCGCGTCGACGAGCGTCGCCTCCCAGACCTGCGCTTGCTCCGGTGCGGTGATCTCGTCGCGGTGCGGCTGCGCGGTCAGCGTGGCGACGTTGCCGGACTCGAACACGACGTTGCCGGCGTTCCGCGCGGTGACGTGCAGCCACACGCGCCGCGACGGATATCCGGTAGGTAGCTTGTGGCCGGTGAGGTTCTCGACTCGCACCGTCGCGACGATGGAACCGCCCTCGCGGTGCGAATCGGTGACGGTCAACCGCGCCGCCGTCGCGAGGTGGGCGTCGTCGCGTGCAGCGCTCGCGAGAAGCTCGCTCGCATCGATGCCGACGCCCGACCACTCGATCGCATCGGCGAGTAGCGTCAGGATGTACGAGTTGCCGCCGACAAACGTGTGACGCCCGATCGGCTGGCGCGGCGCGAGCGACGCCGGAAAGCTCGCGATCGGAGTCGAGATCGCGCGGCCCGCGTCGTCGACAGCGGGCACGTGACAGTACTGGCACGGCTGGTTCTTGGCCGGGAGCTCGGACGCACGCCATTCGAGATATGTCGCCTGCTCGACGACCTCGCCGGTCGGGCGCGGCAGGATGACCGTGTGGCAGCTACCGCACAGCGCCGACGACGAGATGTGTGCGCCGTACGTCGGCTCGTAGTTGACGATCAGCATCATCGGCTGTGTCATCGGGTTGCTGTATGCGCCGAAGATCTTCCGCTGATACCCGACGGCGAACTTGCCGGCGAACGCCGAGTCACCGTCGAGGCTTCCCGACGTGATCTGGTGGCACAACGTGCATGTCACGCCGCCGCGCGCGAGCGTTGCCGCCGGCGATGTTCCCGCGGTGAGCTCGTCGAAGCTGACGTGGCTGCCGCTGTCCGCGAGCTCTTCCGAACCTGCCGGTCCGTGGCAGCGCGTGCACAGCTTCTCGATGTCCGCTGTTTTCGCGGGTGCGCGCGCGAGCTCCTCGGCGACGACCGCGAGGTAATACGGATCGCGCGCCGCGTTCGCCATCAGCGACGAGCGCCACAACAGCACGGGCGACACGTTGGCGCCGTCGGCATCGTGGAGCACCGGCGTGTCGTCGGCGACGAGGTGACACTGCCCGCACGCTTCAGCATCGCGAAAGCGCTCCGTCTCGACGTGGGCTGGTGGCGGCAACGGCGCGAGCGGTTCGGGTCGGTCCGTTCCGGATCCAGTCACCGAGCACGCGGCGGTCACGAACAAGAAGGCGACGCGCATCGCCCACGATGCTAAGAGGCGGGTGCTGAAACAAAGTGCGCATACTCTGCAAAGCCGCGCAGAACCAGCGAGTGCGACGACATGCCGCTGCGACGCTGCGACGACGTGTCGCTTGTCGACGCGGCGCGACTAGAACTGGCCGCTGAGCGTGACGCCCGCGCTGTGGTCGCTCGCGGTCGGCGTGATCGTCGTGCCCGCCGGTGCGGTCAAGAAGAGATACGTCCCGGCACCGCCGATCGCGACGCCCGCGACCAAGAACACCGTCGACCAGGTCGCCTTCGTGTGCGCCTGGTCGCCGAGGTCGTTCGCGCGATCGACATCTGCCTGCGTCGTGCACGTGAGGCCGCCGCATACGGCCTTCGCGTCGTTCCACTTGCTGCGCGCGAGCGAGCCGAGCACGATGCCGCCGACGAGCGCGGCACCACCGGTCGCCATTCCGCCGATTCCGAGCAGCTTCTTCGTGTTGCGCGGCTTGTCGGGGCCCTTCTGGCGCGGGGCGATACCGACGGTCTCGGTGTTGCTCGCGCCCGCCTCGAGCGTAGCCTCGACGGCTGTCGTCTTGCCGTCGGGGGCGATCTTCACGCGGCTCATGAATTCGTTGTAGCCACGTGCGCGCGCCACGACGCTGTACTCGCCGACGTCGACCTCGATCGGGGTGTTCGCAGGAATTCCGCGCGGTCCGGTCTTGCTGTCGATCTCCACAACGATTCCCGGTGGCGGCTTGTCGACCTTGACGATCAGCTTCGGGATCTTCGGCGTGATCTCCTTGAGGCGCTCAGCTGCGGTCGCTTTGCGCTGGTCGTTCGTGTCCTTCGTGATGAGCTCGCGATAGCCCGCCGCGGCGGTCGCGAGCTTGCCGACCTTCTCGCTGCACTGCGAGAGGTTGAACAACGTGCCATTCGCCGGATCGAGCTTCTGGCTCTTCTCGAATTGCTCGCACGCCTCGGCGTACTTGCCAGCCTTGTACAGATCGCGGCCCGCCTTGAACGCTTCATCTGCAGCCGCCTGATTCGGCGATGGCGTCTGCGCTTGCGCGGCGCTGGCCGCCGCGACGAGCGCGATCACGAGAACGCGTGCGATGCGCTCACAAGCGACTGTCACCGATGTCTCCCGCGGTCTTGGTGGTCTTTGGCTCGGCCTTCGTCTTCGATGACTTCGGCGAGGACGACTTCTTCGACGACGACTTCTTCGTTTCCGCCTTCGCTGTCTTGGTCTCGGCGGCCTTCGCCGTCTTGGTCTCGGCGGCCTTCGCTGTCTTGGTTTCGGCGGCCTTGGTCTCGACAGACTTTGTCGCTGCTGCTTTCGTGACCGCCGGCTTCGTCTCCGCCGGCTTCGTCTCGGCCGGCTTTGTTTCTACGGGCTTCGTCTCGGCAGCGTTCGTCACGGGCGGCTCTTGCTTCGCCGCGGCTGGCGCCGCCGACGGCGCGACTTGCATCTTTGTCGTGCCAGTCGTCGCGCTGGCTTCTGCCGGCGTGGTTGCGCGCGTCGGGTGCTTGGTCTTGACGCCGATCACCAGGATCAGCGCGAGCACGATACCGACGACGGCGCCGCTCGCGATCACGATCGGCAATCGCAGGTTGCGCTTGTTCCTGATCCCGCTCGGCGCCAGCACTGCGTTCGCGCCGCGCAGCGTGGTCGGCGTGTTCGTGCCCGGCGCCGCCGTCGACGTCGGAAGCGGCGTGTAGGCACCGCGCAGCACCCGCGCAGCGGCATACGCCAGCTCGGCGCCGCGCACCGGCCCGACAAACGGCGCGAGCGCTTGTGCAAGCTCGGCCACGTCCTTGAACCGCCGGTGCGGTTCCTTCTCGAGGCAGCGCAGGATCACGGACTCGAACAACGGCGGCACACCGCCACCGAGCGGCGGCGTTGGATCCATCGCGACACGCAACGCGAGCTCCGTGATCGACTCGCCCAGGAACGGCTTGCGCCCCGAGACCAGCTCGTACAGCACGACACCGAGCGACCAGATGTCACTGCGCGCGTCGACGGTCTTGCTCGATTTGAGCTGCTCGGGAGACATGTAGCCAGGCGACCCGACGACGTTCGACG
>DASUFX010000542.1:0-5570 GCA_036274355.1 Kofleriaceae bacterium
TGAGCCGCAGGCGATCGATCCAGCGCACGAGCGCGTCGGGCACCGGGCTCTCCCAGCGCACGCGCTCGCCGGTCGCCGGGTGCGTGAAGCCGAGCACAGCCGCGTGCAGCGCGAGGCGCGGCGGTCGCGGCAAGAACGCGCGCTCGACCTCACCGCCGTGGGTGCGATCGCCGCACACCGGATGGCCGACGCCAGCGAGGTGGACGCGGATCTGGTGCGTGCGCCCGGTCTCGAGCTGCACCTTTACTAATGTAGCGGTCGCAAACGTCTCGACCGGCTCGACATGGGTGACCGCGCGGCGCTTGTCGATTTCGCGATCGATCGTCTGGGCGGTGACCGCACCGACCGCGACCGCGCGGTACTCGCGATCGACGTCGTGGACCTTGAACGCGTCGCCGAGCTTTCCGTTCGCCGCACGGGTGCGCGCGAACACGAGCAGGCCGCTCGTCGGTAGATCGAGGCGATGCACGAGGTAGACCTCGCCGAACTGCTGCTTCAGCTGATCGAGCACGTCGCCGCGATCGGACTCCGGCGTCGGCGCGGTGACGAGGCCCGCCGGCTTGTCGATGACGATCAGGTGATCGTCGCTATGCACGATGCGCGGCGCGAGCCCGCTCGGGTCTTTCGCGCGCTCGATTGCACCACCGACGTTCACCTCGATCACCTGGCCAGGGCGCACCGGACGACCGGCGACCTTCACGCGCGCTTTGTCGACGAACACGCCGCCGAGATCGATCACCGCACGCGTCTTGCGGCGCGACAGCCCGGGCACGTGCTTGGGAATCACCTGATCGAGGCGCAGGCCCTCGTCCTCGGCCGTGACCTCGAACGTCGTCTTCGTGCTCACGTCCAGCTCGCGCGCGCGACGACGTCGAGCACCGCGTCGGCGAGCGGCTCGGGGACTTCTTCCTGCAAGAAGTGGCCGGCGTCGGTGCGCACGATCGTCGCATCGGGCCGTAGCCGCTCGAGGTGATTGATCACGCGACCGAGCACCGGATCGCGCTTGCCCCACACGATGCGAATCGGGACCTGGATCTCGCGGAAAAACCCGTCGATCTCGTGAAAGGCCGGGATCGAGGGATGACGCTCGGGATGATTCGGCACCATGCGTGCGAGCGCGAGTGGTGCATCGCGATCGGCGCGCTTCGCGAGCGGCCAGCGATACGCGCGTGCGACCTCGCCGCGAATGCTGCTGCGATCGCCTTGCGAGAGATGCAGCACGCCGAGCGGAAACCCGAGCCGCTTGAACAACACTTCGCTCGCGACGGGCAGCTGCGCGAGACGGTGGAACAGCGTCGGTTTGAATTTCGGCGCGGGTGGGCTGACCGCGGTGTTGCCGAGCACGATGCCGCGCAGTCGATCGCGTCGCGAATGCATCGCGAGAAGTCCGATCGGTCCTCCCCAGTCCTGCGCGGCAAGCACGAGCGGTCCGCGCGCGACTTGATCGATCACCGCGCCGAGCCACGCGGCATGATGCTCGAGCGTGTGCGCCTGCCCCGCGGGCTTCGACGACAGACCGAGGCCGACGAGATCGGGCGCGACGAGTCGGAGCCGATCACCACCCGGCCGCGCACGAATTGCGCTTACGACTTTTCGCCACAAGAAGCTCCAGGTCGGATTTCCGTGCACGAGGAGTACGGTGTGGCCGTCGGCCGGTCCCCACTCCATGACGTGAACGGTCTCGCCGTTCGCGTCGACCATCCGGCGTCGGACACCGCCGGGCAACTGCGCTTCGATCCAGCCGGGAAGCGCCGGCGCTGAATCATCCAGGCGTTTTGCATGCTCGACGTTCGCCACGCGCGGACGTTACCGCGCGTCACGCGATGCGAGTAGCGAGCGCCGACGAAACGTCACTCAGAGGTCGACGCTTGTCTGCGCGCCGACGCTTGTCTACGCATCGACACTTCTCTACGCGTCGACGCTTCTCTACGCATCGACGCTTCTCTAGACGTCAACACGTCTCTACGCGTCAACACGTCTCTAAGCGTCGACGCTGCTACGCGTGGACGCTTCTCTAGTACTCGTCGTCGTCGATGCCGCGACCACGACGCTTCTTGCCGCGATCGTCATCGCCGCCGCCGCGCTCGCGATCGCGATCACGGTCGCCACCGCGACCACGACCACGCCGACCGTCGCCGCCGCCCGGCGGGCCACCGGCGTTGTATCCGCCACCCGGACGTCCGCCGAAGCCACCACCGCCGCCGCCGCGATAGCCACCGCCACCACCGCCGGGACCGCCTCCGCCGGGGCCGCCACCGCCGTAGCCACCGCCGCCGCCGCGATAGCCACCGCCACCGCCGGGACCGCCTCCGCCGAAGCCACCGCCACCCGGACCACCGGGACGCGGGCCACCGAACGAACGACCGCCGCCGCCACCGGGTCCACGCGCTTCGCGTTCGCGCGCTTCATTAATGCGAAGCATGCGTCCGTCGAGCTCCTGACCGTCGAGCTCCTGCATCGCCTGCTGCGCACCCTCGGCGGTCGCCATCTCGACGAAGGCAAAGCCACGTGAGCGTCCAGTCTCTCGATCCATGATGATCGATACGCTGGCCACTTCCCGGCCATTTGCCCCGAATGCTTCCCTGAGTAGTTCCTCGGTGGTGTTGTAGTTCAGATTGCCCACGTAGAGCTTCGTTCCCACGGACGGTCTCCTGACGATCTTTCTGACTGCGAGTTGCTGTTCCGACTCTGCGACAAGTGGACCGGTGTCCACCCCACGCTCTGCTTCGAGGGTATCACAGGCGAACGGAACCTAGATCACCACGTGAGGGGTCGGAAACCGGGCAGGAATTGCCCCCTACATCGCGTTTGTGCATAGGATAGTTTGAAGCCTTCACAAGGGGGACCGCTTGAAGAAACTCGCTTTCCTAGGGGGAGCAGCCGGGCTCGGAATGATCGCCCTGCTGAATACGCCCATCACACAGGCAGCCGATCACTTGGATGCGACGGCGCTCGCCACCAATCCGATGGCCGACATCAACGACGTCTACGCGTGGAACACGTCGGATGGCATGAAGGTCAACCTCGCGATGACCATCTCGCCGTTCGACAACGGCATGCGCAACTTCGGTCAGTCGGTGCAGTACGTATTTCACCTGACGCGGCACGCTGCCTTCCCGCAAACAGCGGCGCAGCTCGCGATGGGTGAGGAAAGCAAGATCATCTGCACGTTCACCAGCAACACGGCGGGTGAGTGCTGGGTCGTCGATCCGATGGGCACCACGCTCGACTACGCGAAGGGAGATTTCTCGGCGGTCGCGGGCAAGGACAGCGCGAAGGGCACCTTCAAGGTCTTCGCGGGTCGTCGCTCGGATCCGTTCTTCTTCAACCTCGCCGGCTTCCTCCGCGCGCAAGACGCGCTCGAGCGAAAGTGCGGTACGACAACGACGCCGGGGGCCTGCCCCGGCAACCTCACCGCGACGCTCGATTTGGCGAAGTGTCCGGCGCTCGTTCCTCCGGCAGACGTGCAGATGATCTCCGTTCACATCGCCGAGGAGCAGCCGGTGGTGGTCGGCCCGTGTGCTGCGAACCAGAAGGACTGCTTCGCGAACGCGAACGTGATGGCGATCGTCATCCAGATCGACAAGGGGCAGCTCGCGACGGACGAAAAGAAATATCTAGGCGTGTGGGCTAGCACCCACGCGGGGCAGTGAGGTGACCACCATGAAGACCATCAACTTCCTCGCTGTCGTGGCCCTCGCATTGATCGGCTGCGGTGACAACAAAGACCAACCCGACGCACGCGTTCGACCGGACGTCGCGGCCGATGCGTTCATGCCCCCGGCCGTCCCGACGCTCGGCGCACAGATCGATCGCATGGGTCGTCCTGTGGTCAACACCGCGCTCAACCATGGGTTCGACCCGACGACGGCCGCCCAGACGGCGAAGGTCGCCTACAACGAGCAGACGGCAAAGACCGACTGGCTTGCCCAGGCACAGGTCGGCGAGTTCATGAAGAACCTGGCGCTCATCGACGTGCTCGACTCCGGCAAGTGCGGCAACGGCATCTGCGAGACTGGCGAGACCGGCACCAATTGCCCGAAGCCCACGGCAGCGACTGACCCGCCCGGCGACTGCGATCCGGCGCAAACGGGCGCCGGCAACGGCTGCGGCAACCAGGTGCTGTACAACGGCGGCCAGGGCGGCCCAGCGATGGCGCTGTCGTACGCGTCGCTCGCCGCGATCCTCGCCGAGGACGAGCTGTATCTCGACACCGGCAAGACCACGTGCTCGTTCTATCTCGGCGTCGAGTTCGGCGTCGTCACCGGCGGTGGTAACTCGACGTGCGGTGGCCGTGCGCCGGAGTACGACGTGATCGACTTCAGCCTCAGCATGATCGCGATGGGTCTGAAGGGCTTCTCGACCGACGGGATGTTCACGCCGCAGATCAAGGACGGCGTCGACGTTCACGCCGACGTCAGCGCGGCGAACTTCCCGTTCCTGGGCACGCCGCACTGATGAAGCGACTCGTCGTCGCGGTCGCGCTGCTCGCAGCGTGCCGCGGTGGCAAGGCGCCCCGTAACAAAGACGCCGGCCCTCACGGGTCGGCGTCGGCCGTTTCGGTGGTACCGAAGCTGCCGCGCACCGAGGACGGTGTCGCCGCGCTCGCCGTTCTCGATCAAGAAATCGCGAAGACGACGAATCTCGCGGACTCGATCGCATTCCGGATCGAGCGCGCATCGATCCGCGGCCGGGTCGAGGACTATCAACAAGCGCTCGTCGATTCGGGCGCGCTCGTCACTCAGATGCCGGCGAGCGACAAGGCATGGCGGCTACGCGTCGATGCGCTGATGCGCGTGCATCAGTTCACCGCGGCGCGCGAGGCGATGAAGGAGCTCGCCAAGCACATTCACCCCAGCTTCCTCGTCGAGTACGAGATCGGGCTCGCCGACGCCACCGGTGATGTCGAGAAGGCCATTGCCGGTCGCGAGCAGCAGGTGAAGGAGCTACCGAGCGCGACGAATCTCACGCTGCTCGCGGCGACGCTCGCGCAGGGCGGCCGCACCGACGAGGCGATCGCGATGATTCCCAAAGCCGCAGCCGCAGTGCGCGAAAACCCGCCGCACTTGATCGCGTGGCTCTTGTTCCAGTGGGGCCGTTGCTACGAGCTGAAGGGCGAGCTCGCAGCGGCGCGCGAGCTGTTTGCAGCGTCGCACGCGCGCCTGCCCGGCTATCTCGAGGCGACCACGCACCTCGCCGATACGATGATGAAGACCGGGGACACCGCCGGTGCGAAAAAGCTCATCGACGACGCGCTCGCGGCGGACAAGACGTCGGGCCTGACACCGCACCCTGCCCTGCTCGAGCTTGCCGCGCAGCTCGGGCACCCCGAGCTCCTCGCAACGGCGCGCACGGAGTGGGAGCGTTACGTGACTGCGCTACCGCTCGCGTTTAGCGATCACGCGGCGCGGTTCTACCTCGGCGCCGGAAAGAATCCGAGCCGTGCGCTCGAGCTCGCGCGAATGAACCTCGCTAATCGCAATACGCGCGATGCCCGTGCGCTCGTGATCGAGGCCGCACTCGCCGCCGGTGACGCGGCCGCCGCATGTGCGGCTGTCGACCCACTCGTA
>DASUFX010000543.1:0-7751 GCA_036274355.1 Kofleriaceae bacterium
GCTTGAAGATCTTCGCGACGATGCCGGTGCTCTCCTCGATCCCGAGGCGCTCCTTTGGCTTGAGCTGGAACGCCTTCGCCGGGCCGGCGCGCAGCGCGACCGAGGCTTCCCAGGTGAGCGCGAAGATCGCGCTGATCGTCAGATCCTCGTCGGGGTGACGAACGTGTCCCCACGCATCTTCGTCGAGCAGCCCCTTCGCCTTGCGCGTTTCGTGACGCTGATAGCGGTGATAGAGCGCCGTCTCTTCCTTGTTCGCTTGCTTGAGGAACACGAGCGCACGCGCGACGCACCATGCTTCATCGACGCGGCCAGCGGCGAGCGCCGTGCGACCGAGCGCGCGATAGCTGTCCGCATTCATCGGATCGACTTCGACGAGTCGCGCGGCCTTCTCCGACGCTTGTTTCGGCCGCTTGGTTCCGGTCTGCGCGTACAGCTCGGCGAGGATGCGCGTGCGATGCGGCGATTTGTCCGGATCGAGATTGTGTGCGACCTCGAACGTCTCGATCGCGCTCTGCGGATGCTGGAGGCGGAAGCGATAGATATCGCCGAGGCCGTCCCACAGCGGGAGCACGACCGGATCGCCCTTCGGCACGCGCCGGATCATGCGGCGGTAGCACTGCTCGAGATACTTCCAGTTCTTGTCGGCGGTCACGAGCTCGCGCAGCGCGTGGAACGCGTCGAGTGCACGCTCTCGAGTCGCTTCGCGCAACGGCTCTTCGCGGAACATCTCGTCGATCGCCGTCTCGTAACACTCGAGCGCACCAGCGTCGTCCTTGAGGTGCGTGCGGCGAATCTCGGCCGAGGCGATGTGGTACGCGCCGCGGCGCGCCGCATCGGTCTCGACGGCGAGGAAGCGCTCGATCGTCTCGACGGCCGGTTTCCACTGGCCGGTCTCCGTCTGCAGCTCGAGGATGCGCTGGAGGATGCGGTGGTTGTTCTTGTCGGCGTCGAGCGCTTCGAGATACGTCGACATCGCGCGCGCTGTCGACGACAGCTTGTCGTGATAGAGATCGCCGATGCGCTCGAGGAACGGGACGCGTTCAGGACCCGATGCCAGTGCAGCGAGCGAGCGCAGGCTCGCGATGGCGTCGTCGAACTGGCCGCGTGCGAGATGGAGCTCGGCGAGGTCGTTGTGGGTCTCGCGGTGATTACCGTCGAGGTCGAGCACCTTTTGATAGAACGTGACGGCTTGGCCCGTCTTGCCGAGCTCTGCGTAGATCGCACCGAGCTTGCGGTTGATCTCGATCAGCTGCGGGCGCTCGAGCGTGGTCTGGTACCGCGCGAGGATCGTCTGGTACGCGGCTGCGGCCGCATCGAGCGCGTTGCTGCGATAGAACGCCTCGGCGCGGTCGAGCTGCGTCTGCGGTGATTGATCGATCGCCAGCGCGGCATCGTAGAGCGCGATCGAGACCGCGAACTTGCGCAGCTCGAGTGCGCAGCGAGCCGCCTTCTGGAAGATCGCGAGCCGCTCGGGCGCCGGCATCGCCTCGTCGGTCTGCGCGCGCTCGGCTTGGTCCTCGAGATGCTCCCACAGCGACGCCCACTCCTGGGTATCGTGGAGCAGCTCGGCCATCGCTTGCTTGGCGTCGACGTGCTCGGGATCGATCTCGAGGATGCGTTCGAGGCACTCGCGCGCGTGCTCGTTGTCGGCGAGCCGGTAGCGGAAGATCCACGCTGCATCGGTCAGCAGGCGCGTGATCTCGCCTTTGTGCTGCGACAGCTGCGCAGCGCGGAGCAGCTTCTCGGCGGCGGCGACGAGCTTGCCCTGCTGCAGCAGCACGCGGCCCATGCCCTCGTGCGCGTGGGCATTGTCGGGGTCGAGCGCGATCGCTTCGGTGAGCGACGCTTCCGCCTTCACGGTGTCGCGCGCGCTGAGCTGCACCTGACCGATTCGTTGCAGGACCTCGCTGTGGGCCCGGCGATCGTTGACGGTTTCGGCGGCGATGCGCTGCAGGATGTCCAGCGACGCCAGCCACTGGCCGGCACGTTCGTAGAGGCGCGCGAGCGCGTCGAGCGCAGCGCGATTGTGTGGGTCGATCGCGAGCACCTCGCGGTACGTCGAGATCGCAGGCTCGTGGTTCGTGAACCGGTTCTCGTTCAGATCGGCGAGCTCGAGCAACAGCGCGATGCGCTCGAACGGCTCGATGATCACCTTGTGCTGCGCGCGCAGTGCGACCGCGAGCTCGGCCCACTGTTCGTCGTCGCGCAGGGCACGCGCGAGGCCCTTGTGCGCGTCGACGTTGCGCGGCTCGAGCGCGAGCATCTTATGCCACGTCGCGATCGCGCGATCGAGGCGCGATAGCTCGTGCCACTCCGCCGCGATGTCGGGATAGCGTTTGACCTGCACGACCGCAGGCGAGGCATCGACCTCGGCTTCGCTCGCCTCGAGCAGTGCCTCGGTCTGGCCGCCGGTTTGATAGACCTTTGCGAGGCCCTGAAACGCGGGCACGTGCTTCGGGTCGAGCGCGAGCGCGTCGCGGAACGACTCGACGGCGTCGTCCGGACGGCCGAGCTGGTCCGCGAGGATCGTACCGAGCTCGACATAGAGATCGACGATCAGCGCGCGAGGCGCCGAGAGACCGAGCGTCTCGATGAGGCGCGGCAACAGCTCGCCGAGCGCGTCCCAGTTCTCGCGGTCGAGGTGGATGCGGTGCAGCGCGACAAGCGGCGCCGGCGACGACGGATCCTCGGCAGTGGCGCGCTCGAACCACTCGATCGCGTCGTACGGCTGCTCGAGCCTGGTCTCGTACAGCTCGCCGACCTCGGCGAACAGCGCGCTGCGCCGCTTCGCATCGGTCTCGTGATCGCTGCGGCGGACGAGGAGCGCGACGAGGTCAGCCCACTTGCCGTCGTTGCGAAGCAGGTCAGCCGCTTCGTCGGTCTTTCCCGGATCGAGGCGTGCAGCGCGCTCGAGCGCGGCTGCCGCTTCCTCGCGCTGGTCGAGGACATCGCGCGCCCAGTTGCCGATCGCGTGCCATAGCTCGGCGGCGATCGCCGGATACTTCGCTTCGAGCTCGCCGGCGAGCGCCTTGGTCTCGGGCAATAGCTCGGCGAGGCTCGTGCGCGGCGCGAGCCGGTGCAGCTGTTCGAGCAGGTGCGGTCGCTCGGGTTCGCGGCGGAACACCGTGAGCCACACGACGAACGCGTTGTGCGCGTCTTCGAGCTTGTCCTCGAAGATGTGCGCGACGAGCATCAGCGGATCGAGATCGGCCGTGCGCGAGGCGCGATCGAGCAACAGGTCGGCGAGCGGCTGCCATTGCTCGCTCACCGTGTACAGCTTGCCGAGCTCGCGCGAGGCGAGGTCGTTGTCGGGCTCGATCTCGAGGACCTTCTGGTACGCCGCGATCGCGCGGTTGTCGTCGCCAATGCGCTCGTGCGCGAGCGTGGCCAGGTTCAACAGCGTCGCGACGCGCACTTGATCGTCATCGGCAAGCGCGACGCGCTTCTCGACGAGATCGATGCAGTCCTCCCAACGGCCTTCGCGGACGTAGAGCTCCTCGATCGCGTCGAGCAGGCGCGACTCACCGGCGTCGATCGTCTGCGCGCTGCGCCACGCCTCGAGCGCACGCTCCGGGTTGTACAGCTCGTCGAGCTCTACCTTGCCGAGCTCGAGCAATAGCTCCAGCTGCTCGTCCTCGTCGGGATCGCCGTTCGCCATGCCGTCGCGGATCAGCTCGCGGATGCCTTCCGCAACCTCTGCCCACTGATGCGCCTGGCGAAACTTGTCGAGCTGGGCGCGCTTCGCCCCGACGTCGGCCATCGAGACCTCGATCTCGTAGCCATCGGCGCTTTCGGTCCGCTTCGTGACCACCGACGAGCCAGCGGCCTTCTCCCGGGTCGCGAGGACGCGTGCGAGTGCGCGGCTCGATGCATCGAGAAGCGGCGTCAGCGCATCGACATCGCCGGCGTTCGGCGCAGCATCACCACAATGCGCGGCGACGACCGCCACCACGCGCGATTTGATCTGCACGGGAAGCAGCAGTGCGGGCTTGGCGCCGCCGCCGAGCAGCTCGAGAAAGCCGTCGATGAACGGCTCGCCAGTGGCGAGCTGCGCGATGGCCGGCGCCCCGGAGGCGATCGCCGCCTCAAGCGCCGATACGGTGTTGCGAGGGATTCGCAACGTGTCGATGGGACCAACCTCGAAGCCGTCATCTGCAATCGCGCTGCGCCCGCGGATGTGGTCGGGATGGACCGACAACAGCGCCGCAAATCTTGCCTTCGACCGGGCCGCCCGCAGGAGCAGATCGAAGACCTGTTGGCGGTCGCTGGCACCCTCGATTGCGCTTGCGGCACGAGCCGGGTCAAGCGGCGATTGCCCTGTAAGTTCCACCGGCACTGGGAAGCGATGGTACTTCCGGTGTTGAGCGCGCGCGAGTGGTAAGCTCGTCGCGAAGATGGGCAAACGCGTCAGTAACGATGCGACGCAAGAGTTGTCGGCGAGCCAGCTCGTGCCCGACGCGAAGCCGCCTCCGAAACCTTCGGGGAACCTGCCCGGGGTGGCCCCGTACGGTGGCCCGAAGAACGACGCGAGCATGTGGATGCAGGCGCCGGTCAGCGCCGATGACTTCGTCTCGGCGCCTCGCAAACGACCGTCTGCACCGAGCAGCGGTCGCGGTCTCGTGATCGGCGTGATCGTCGTGTTGTTCGTGCTGATGGTCGGCGCCGGTGCTTGGTACGCGTTCTTACGCGAATCACCAAAGCAGTCGTCGGCGTTCGACACGAAGCCCGCACCGTCGACGCCGAACACATCGGTCGTACCGGCGCCGCCGGATGCTGCGCTTGCGGTCGCGGCGCCAGATGCTGCGGCGGTTGCAGCCACCCCTGACGCCGGTACTGCCGACCAGGCCCTCGCGGCCGATGCGGTGTCGGGTGCCGGCCCGGTGCAGAAAAAAGCGACCAAACGCGCGACAACGAAGAAGAAAGTCACGAAGAAGAAAACCGCGACAGCGCCAAAGCGACGCAAGTAGTATCGGCGCGTGCGTAGTCTCCTCGTTCTTGTTGTCGTAGCGGCGTGTGGCAATCCGTCCGGAGGAACGCCAGACGGCGCGATGGGTGACGACGACGCACAAGCGATGCCCGACGGCTTGCTCCCAGTGAAGCTGCCGCCCCTGAACGACAAGGTCGACTACCAGCTCGGCGGTGCTTACGCGCCGCCGTCCGGCGTGAAGATCGTATCGCGCGACCGCAAAGCGACGCGCGCGGATGGCCTCTACAACATCTGCTACGTCAACGGCTTTCAGATCCAGCCCGACGAGGAGGACTGGTGGCTCACCAATCATCCGGATCTGATCCTGCGCGATGCCAGCAACAATCCGGTGATCGACACGCAGTGGAACGAGATGCTGCTCGACACCAGGCTCGCCGAGAAGCGCACCGCGATCGCGTCGATCGTCGGCATGTGGATCCTCGGGTGTGCGCAGACCAGCTATCAGGCGGTCGAGATCGATAACCTCGATTCCTATTCGCGCTCGCAAGGCCTGCTCACGCAAGACCAAGCGGTGATGACGATGAAGATGATGGCCGACCATGCGCACGCGACCGGCCTCGCGATCGCGCAGAAGAACTCGTCGGAGCTCGTCGCGCGCAAGGCCGAGCTCGGCACTGACTTCGCAGTCGCCGAGGAGTGCAACCGCTACAACGAGTGCGACGTGTACACCGGCGGCTACGGCGACCACGTCATCGTGATCGAGTATCGCCGCCAGGATTTCGATGCGGGCTGCACCGCGTTCCCTAACCTGTCGATCGTGCTGCGCGATGTGAATCTGGTGACGCCGCAGGGCTCCGGGTACGTCTACGACGGCTGCTGATGGACACTGCGAACATCCGCGACGGTCTCGCGAAGCTCGGCGTAAAGCGGCTGCTGTTCGCGATCCACGACGCGAGCTTTCCGTCGGATCCCGACGAGGACATCGGGCGCGGATCTCCGTCGACGAAGGCCGCCGCGCGCTTGTTTTGCTACGTGCGCGACCTCGGCTTCACGGGCATTCAGCTCGGGCCGCAGGGCCAGACCTCGCGCGGTAACCCGTCGCCCTATGACGGCACGATCTTCTCGCGCAACGTCGCGAACATCGGCATCGCATCGTTTCGCACCGGTGGCCCGTTCGAGGGGCTCCTCGCGCAACGCGACCTCGAGGAGGCACTCGTCGACGGGTTCGGGCCGGCACGTCATCGGCATGCCTACGACGAAAGCCACCGGCTCGTGGGGAAAGCGTACGGGGCGATCCAACGCGGCGCGCGCCCCGACCTCGCTGCGCGAATCGGCGAGTTCGCGAAGGCAAACTTCAGGTGGCTGCTGTCGGACGCGCTGCACGCAGCACTTCATGCCGAGTGGCAGGCAGGCTTTCGCGCATGGCCCACGCGCGATCGCGAGGTATGGGAGAAGAACGATCTCGAGCGCATCAAGCAACTCATCGATCAACACGAGCGCGAGATCGATCGCTACTCGTTCGGCCAGATGCTCGCACACGAGGAGCACGAGCGCGTGCGCCGCATCTGTCACATGCAGCTCTACGGCGACATGCAGATCGGCTACTCCGACGCCGATGCGTGGCGTCACCAGCGCGCGTTCCTGCTCGGCTACCTGATGGGCGCGCCGCCGAGCCGAACGAATCCCGAGGGGCAGCCGTGGGGCTATCCGGTGCTCGATCCGGGGCTCTACGAGTCAGACGCCGGCGCGCTCGTGTTGTCGCGCGCGATGAAGGCATTCGCCGAGTACGACAGTCTGCGCATCGATCATCCGCACGGCCTCGTCTGTCCGTGGGTGTATCGCAGCGACACCGACGATCCTGCGCAAGCGGTCCGCGATGGCGCGCGTCTGTTCGAGTCGCCGGATCTTCCCGACCATCCGGTGCTCGGTGTGTTTTCGATCGTGCGCCCCGATCAGATCGATCGCACGAAGCCGCGCTACCACGACGCGTGGGTCACTGACCTCGACGACGACCAGGTCGACCGTTACTCGATCTTGATCGACGCGATCCTCGACACCGCCGAGCGCGCCGGTCGCACGCGTGACGATCTGTGCTGCGAGGTGCTGTCGACGATGCCGACGCCGCTCGCTGCTGTGCTTGCGCGCCACGGACTCGGCCGCTTCCGCGTCACCCAGAAGGCGAACCTCGACGACGCGACCGACGTCTACCGCGCGGAGAACGCCAGGCCCGAAGACTGGATGATGCTCGGCAACCACGACACGCCGCCGATCTTCGCGGTAATTCGTGGCTGGTCACCAGCGCAGCGCGAGAAGTGGTCGCGTCACCTCGCAGCACGCCTGAAGCTCCGCCATCCCGAGCGCCTTGTCAGCGCGCGGTTCACCGCGAGTGCGATGCTCGCCGAGCTGTTCGCCTCGCGTGCCGAGAACGTGTCGATCTTCTTTGCCGACCTGTTCGGGCTCGAGGACCGCTTCAACGTGCCGGGCGTCATCGACGACAAGAACTGGACGCTGCGGCTGCCGCCCGACTTCGAGGCGCTGCATGCGAGCCAGCTCGCGAACGAACACGCGCTCGATCTACCACTCGCGATCGAGCTCGCACTCGCGGCGGGCTAGCGGCGCACAAAGACCGCACCGAGCGGCGGAACCGTGAGCGATAGCGAGAACGGGCGATCGTGGGAGCGCACCGGCGCTGCTTCGATACTACCGAGGTTGCCGTGACCGCTACCGCCGAGCTCCTGCGCGTCGGTATTGAGGATTTCGCTCCACAAACCCGCGCTCGGAACGCCCACGCGGTAGTTGGGGCGTGGCACCGGCGTGAAGTTCA
>DASUFX010000544.1:0-10539 GCA_036274355.1 Kofleriaceae bacterium
CTTGTCTGGGCGCGTCCCGTCTGCACGAAGCCAGCGGGCGACGAGTGATTGAGCGCGCGCCTGGTCGCGCGTCAGCTTTGGCAGCCGATGCCACGGGTACGCCGAAAAGTTGGGCGTCGAAACCAAGCTGGTACGATTTTATCCCACATCCGCCCACCAGAGGGGAGCAAGAGCTCAAACCATGCACGAGCGCCGTTTAGGCTACCGGATCCCATACGAGTCGATGGTCACTTCCTACGTCCACGATCGTCCCATACGCGGGCTCGCGACGAACCTCTCCGATAGCGGGCTCAACATGTCCGCGATCTCGATGGTGGCACCACCGCCCGGGATGGTCGTCGGGCTCGAAATCGAGATTCCTGGAATGGACGAGTCGATCTGGGCGTCTGGTCGAATCTGCTATCGCAAGGACGACCGGCTCGCCTCGGGTCTTGGCGTGCGCTTCGTCGCGATGGCGAAGACGCACGCGCGCACGTTGCGTGATTTCTGCATCGAGATGCGCCGCAAGAACTTGGGCTCGATCCTGGCGCGTATCCGCGCGTAAGCGATCGGTTTTCCGCCCGGATTCCGACGGGCACTCGCGGCAGCCAGCGGCTATGATCGACGGAAGGTATGAGGCGCCTCCGTCTATTGCTCGCCCTCGCGTTAGCTAGCGCCACGGTCTCCCCCGCGCTCGCACAGCCCGGTGACTGGGGCGTCACGCGCGACCCGTTCGACAAGACGGTCGTCGCTCGTTACAAGGCCATCCTCGCGAAGAACCCGCACGATGCGTCGGCGCTCGCGAAGCTGCTCGAGATGTATCGCCGGTACAAGACCGTCGATCTGCTCAAGGACGAGTACCAGAAGTCGCTCGACAAGAACGGCAACGACTGGGCCGCGCTCGTGGTGATGGGCCGGTTGCACCGGATGATCGGCGACGATCAACGCGCGCGAGACTTCTTGGCCAAGGCGGTCGGCGCGAAGGACAGCGACGCGCAGAGCTGGATCCTGATCGGCGAGATCGACAAGAACGGCGGCAAGAACCAGGACGCACGTACCGCCTACGACAAGGCGCTATCGCACGCGACGACGAAGGACATGAAGAAGAAGGCGCTGCGTGCGCTCGCCGACCTCGCGCTCGCGACCGGCGACAACGAAGGCGCGAACAACTACTTCAAGAAGTTTCTCGAGCTCGATCCGAACAACGCACAGCTATGGCTCGAGCGCGGTGACGCGATGCTCGCAGCTGGTAAGCGTGACGTCGCACTCGAGAGCTATGCCGCTGCCGAAAAGCTTCTCGGCTCCGATCCGGCCAAACGCGTCGAGGTCGTCGCGCGGCGCGGTCAGGCGCTCGAGGCCATGGGCAAGGACGACGAGGCCGTCACCGAGTACCGCCGCGCGATCAAGCTCGCGCCGAAAGGCTACTACCTCGAGGTCGAGCTGACCGGCCGCATCGTCGATATCTATCGCCGCAAGCAGGCGCTACCGCAGCTCCTCACGCAGTACGAGAAGGAGTGGCCGGAAGGCTCGCGCGGTCACTTCGAGTGGAACACGCTCGGCCGGCTCTACGAAGAGACCGGCTCGCAGGACAAGGCGATCGCGGCGCTCAAGAAAGCGGTCGCGAAGTCGCCGTTCGAGCTCGAGACGCAGCGCCGGTTGATCCAGCTGCTCGAGAACTCGGGCCGCGACGATGAAGCGCTCGCGCAATACGAAGCCGTCGTGCGCGCAGCCCCCGGCGAGGCGCGCTTTCAGCTCGAGCTTGCCGAGCGCTACTGGCGCCGCGGCCTCGAGAAGAAGGCGCTCGATTCGCTGACTCGGCTGCAGGGCCGGTTCCCGAACGACGCCGGCGTGCTGTCGGCGATCGCCGATCTGTACACGCGATGGGGCAAGGATGACCTCGCGATCGCGCAGTACGAGCGCCTCGCGAAGCTCGAGCCCGACGATCCGGCGCACCTCGTGACGCTCGGCGAGCAGTACTGGCAAAAAGGCGATCCGGCGAGCAAGGCGAAGGCGACCGCGACCTGGAACCGGCTCGCTGCCACGAAGAAGCCGATCGGCTACGCGAAGCTCGCCGAGGTGCTCGCCGAGCACGGCCGCACGACCGAAGCGATGTCGAACTACGACACGGCGATCAAGCTCGACGACAAGAACCCCGAGTTCTTCAAAGGCCGCGCGACGCTGTGGGAGAGCCAGAAGCAGTACGTCAACGCGCGCAAGGACTGGGAGTCCGCGCTCGCGCTGATCGGACGCAAAGCGAGCGACCGGCTCGCGCGTCGCGATGCCACGCGCCACATCGTGCAGACGCTCGCGCGGGATTCGAGCTCGCGCCAGGCCGAGTACCTGACGAAGTGGACGACGGCATTCGCCAAGACGCCGCCCGATGCCGACGCCGGCTACTTCCTCATCGAGTACTACACGCGCAAGAACCAGGACAAAGAGCTGCGCCAGACGCTCGAGAAGATGCTGGCGGCGGTTCCCGACGATAGCGAGCTGTTGCTCGACCTCGTGAAGGTCTACCGCAAGCTCCGCAAGTACGACGAAGCCGTCGCGCTGCTGCTCGAGCTCGCGAAGAAGCAGCCGTCGCAGGAGCGCCAGGTCTATCAGCAGATCAGCGAGATCAAGACCGAGGCGCGCAAGGACGACGAGGCGATCGAGTGGGCGCAGAAGGCGCTCGCGAAGAATCCGACCGATCCAGGCGCGTACGAGCGTCTCGGCGAGCGCTACGTCGAGATGCAGCGATTCGGCGACGCGATCGCGGCGTACGAGAAGACGGTCCAGCTCGATCCGCGCAACAGCAAGGCCGCGTTCGCGCTGTCGCAGCTCTACGTTCAGAACGGCACGCCGATGAAGGCAGCCGAGCTCTTGCGCAACGTGCTGCGCCAGACCAGCGACGACGACGTCGTCGATCGCGCGGGCAATCAGGCGATCGATCTCGAAGAGATGACCGACACGCTCGGCGAGCTCGAGAAAGTGATCTCGCCGCTGTCGTTCATGATGGCGCACAAACCGGTGTACCGGCGCGTGCTCGTGAAGCTCTACCTCCGCTACGTGCCTCGGCTCGTCGAGCGCTCGCGCCACGGCACGGAAGAGGTGCGCAAGGCAGCGCGGCTCGAGCTCGATCGTGTCGGTGCACGCGGTCTGCGTCCGTTGCTCGAAGCGCTGCGCGATCAGAAGGACACCGCGCAGCAGCGCATCGCCGTGCAGGTGCTCGGTCACCTCGGCAACAAGGGCGCCGCTGCGCCGCTCGTCCACATGGCGCGCCAGGAGCCGCCGAAAGATCAGCGGCACATCGGCACGCTGGCCGAGGGCCTCGATCGCGAAGTCCGCGTCGACGCGCTCGTCGCGGCTGGCCGGCTCGGCGACGCGAAGGTCATCGATGACGTGCTGCCGCTCATGGATCACCAAGAGAGCGCGATGCGCGAAGCGGCGACGTTCACGCTCGGCCGCTCCGGCGACAAGCGCGCGGTGGCGGCGCTGCTCAAGACGCTCTCCGATCGCAAGGAGCGCGAGCAGGTACTCGCGTGCCTCGGCCTCGCGCAGATCGACGATAAGCGCGTCGGTCCTGCGCTGATCGCGGCGCTCAAGGACGCGAGCAAGGTCGATGCGGTGCGCGCGGCGTGCGCGTACGCGATCGGCGTCCGCAAGATCACCGCGGGTGTCCCTGCCCTGCTTGCTGCCGTCGACGACAACCGCGGCGAAACTCAGCGGCTCGCAGCGTGGTCGCTCGGTCAGCTCGGCGAGACGAAGGCGCTCGGCCCGCTGATCCGCGCCTACTTCGCGCGTGCTGGCCAAGGCGCCGACGAGCTCGTGTGGTCGATCGGCCGTGTCAGCGGCGCCAACCTCGCCGCTGCCCCTGCCGGCAACTTCAGCGAGTTCCCGATGCGCAGCGGCAAGTACGACCAGTTCGCGGCGCTCCGCGGGCTGCCCGGCCCGCTGCCGATGCCGCCGGCGAATCCCAAGCTCGTCGTCGATCACGCGAAGGACATCGCGACCGGTCTCACCCAGGCGCTCGCCGAGCATCGCGACGTCGTGGTGTCGGTGCTCGCCGATCTCGACAGCGCCCCCGACCGGCTCGCGCTCGGCGCGCTGACGCCGGCGACGCTCGACGCCAAGACCACCGCGGCGGTCACCAGCATCGCCCAGGCGATCGAGCCGCAGGTCACCGCGCAGCTGTCGTCCGAGGATCCGAAGGTCCGCGCCCTCGCGGTGTCGGTCACCGCCAAGCTCGACAGCGGCAAGGGCGGTAAGGCCGATAGTGCGATCACCCGGGCGCTGAGCGATCCCTCCGACCAAGTCCGCGCGGCTGCCATGCAGTCGATCGCGGTCCTCGCCAGACGGCGTGGCTCGGCCTCCCCCGAGCTGGTCGGCGCCCTGACGAAGACGCTCGGCTCGGCGTCGTGGAGCGACCGTCGGGTCGCCGCGCTATCGCTCGGCAAGCTGGGCAGCGCTGGTGATCCGCAGGCACTGGCCAAGGCGGCCAAGGACTCGTCCAGCTTCGTCCGCGAGGCCGTGGCGGTCGCTCTCGGCGAGATCGGCGGCCCGCAGGTGGTCGAGACCCTTCAGATGCTCGCCAAAGACGAGGTCGTGCAGGTCCGCGAGGCGGCCACGCATGCGCTCTCGACGCTAAAACGCTAGCGCTACCCGAAGAGACAGCGCCCCGTTCTTTGACGCACCGTTTCGCAAAGGGGTAGAATCACACGCGATGGACGTCGGCTTGGTGTGCGACGCGTGTAGCGCGTTGACTCCAATCGGAGTGCCCCAATGTGCGCGTTGCGGGCAACCGGTGGCCCTCGACCCGCGTCCGCGGCGCACGAGCAAACCATCCGGACCCAATGGCGGCGCGACTGCAGCTGCAGCTGCGCAAGGTGCCGGCACGCCGTGCGGCAAGTGCGGCACGACGGTGCCGTCGAACTTCAAGTTCTGCCAGATCTGCGGCACCCGCGTCGTTGTCGCGCAGGACTTCCAGGTCGAGACACGCGTCGGTCCGCGTCAGTCGCAAACCGCCGACGCGCAAAAGCCTGGCCGCAGCACGCTGTTCTTCGGCGGCGCTGCGCAAGCTGCGCGCGCAAAGCTCACGCTGATCCGTGGTGACGGCGAAGATGGCGTCTCGTTCACGCTCGCCGGAACTGATCACCTCGCCGGTCGCGGTGAGTGTCCGATCTCGTTCCCCGATGATCCGTATCTCTCGCCGATTCACTGCAACTTTCGCTATGCGAAGAACACCCTTGTCGTTCACGACGAGGGCTCGCTCAACGGCGTGTTCGTGCGGATCAGCGGCTCGGTGAAAATCGAGCCCGGCAGTACGGTGCTCGTCGGCGAACAGGTGCTCACGGTGTCACCGGCACGTGGCTTCGACGACCTGCCCGATGCTGAGGGAACGTATTACTCGGCGAGCATGATGCGTCCGGCGACGATCGAGATCGTGCAGCAGTTGCGCGGTGGATCGTGCGGCTGGGTGTTTCGGCCAGACACCGAGATGGTCTCGATCGGCCGCGAAGGCAACGACATCAACTTCCCCGACGACCCATTCATCTCGGGCAAGCATGCACAGCTGCAACTGACCGGCGGCGTGTTAACAGTTACGGATCTGGGGTCGCGCAACGGTACGTTCGTACGGGTCACCGGCGAGCACGTGCTCAAGCACGGCGATTACGTATTTCTGGGTCAGCAGCTACTGCGTGTGGAAATCGTCTAGGGACGATCTCGTTTACGGCCAAAGGACCACCCATGACCGTCTGCAATCGATGCGGAAAAGAAAATCAGGACCACTATAAGTTCTGCCTCGGGTGCGGCGCAGAGCTGACGGCGCCCAAGCCAGGCGGCGGCGGCGACATGGGAATGATGAAGACCATGATGGCCGATCCGGGCGCAGGCGCCGGTGCACCGCTCGGTGGTCCGCGCGGTCCAAGTGGCGCGATGCCCGGCCAGCCGATGCGTCCGAGTGGCGGTGGTATGCCGGGCATGCCGCCGTCGGGTCCGCTCGGTGGCGCGCCGATGGCGCCTCCGCCGATGGCACCGCCAATGGGTCCTCCGCCGGGCGTTCCGTCGTACGGCAACTTCCCGCCACCGGCTGCAGCGCCCGCCGGCGGAATGCGTCCGTGCCCGTCGTGCGGCAGCGGTGTGCCGCCGAGCTTCCGCTTCTGCGGCACGTGCGGCTTCCGCATGGACGAGCAGTCCGCGCCCGCGCCGATGCCGCAACCGCCGATGGGCGGTGGGTTCGCGCCGCAGCCGCAGCGCTCGCGCCTGTCGATGACGCTGATCCGTCCCGACGGCACCGAAGGCGGCACCCATGATCTTCGCCCGGGCGAGAACAAGCTCGGCCGCAGCTTCGGTCCCGTCTTCGAGAACGACGGCTATCTGTCGCCGGTGCACGCGCTGCTCGACATCCGCGGCGTGCAAGCAGTCGTGCGCGACCTCGACTCGCTCAACGGCGTGTTCGTCAAGATGACGCAGGAAGAGGAGCTGCAGTCGGGGCAGATCATCCGCATCGGCCAAGAGCTGTTGCGGTTCGAGATCATTCCGACGCCAGAGCCGACTGCCGACGGCACCGAGCTCATGGGCAGCCCGAACCCGGGGTTCTGGGGCAAGCTGACCGTGATCATCGGTCGCGACGTCACCGGCGCTGCGTTCCCACTGCTCGGCGAGAGCGTCACGCTCGGTCGCGAGCGCGGCGAGATCAACTTCCCCGACGACGGCTACGTGTCAGGTCTGCACGCGCGGATCTCGCTGCGTGAAGGTCGCGTGTTCCTCGCGGACCTCGGCTCGAGCAACGGCACGTTCATCAAGGTGAATGGCGAGCGCAACGTCGGCCACGAGTCGTTCGTGCTGCTCGGTCAGCAGCTGTTCCGCCTCAACTTCTCGTAAGCAGGAGGCGGCGCGAAAGCGCGAGCGGCGCGCGACGTGCGCGCGTCGCTACTTCTTGATCTTGCTCGTATCGAGGTCTTTCACGTCCATCGTCGACTCTTGCTTCTCGACGAACGTGAAGCCCTTGGCAATCTTCAACTCGCCACCCGGCTCGAAGATGATGAGCACGTCAACCTGCTCGTTCGGCTTGCCGCCCGGCGCTTCGACGATGAGCTCGCTGTCGCTCGCGAAGCGAACGACGGTGCCCTGGCGCGAGCCGAAGTACACCTTCGCGTTGCGGGCGCCGTCGGCGATGAACCGATTGCCCTTGATGCGAACATAGGTGCCGCCGTTGACGTCGCCCTTCTCGGGCTCGAGGCCGGTGACCTTGAGCTTGGTGTCCTCGCTGCCGCACGCAGCTAACACGATCACGAGTAGAAGCGGCAAGACAGGGAGGCGCCTGGTCATGACCGAAACGTACCTAACTTCCGAGGGGATGAGCAACTCCCGACGGAACTGGATGGGGCATCACGTGCCAATGGCTAGAGCAAGTCGCGGCGAGCCAGCGCACGGCGCATCTTGGCCAGCGCCTGCTCCTGGAGCTGGCGGATGCGCTCGCGCGACAGATTGTACTTGTCGCCGATTTCCTTGAGGGTCAGCTCCTGCTCGGTACCGAGGCCGAAGCGCTGGCGGAGGATGTCTGCCTCGATAGGGCGAAGCTCGCGGAGCAACTCGCGTACTTCGGTCGTGAGCGCTTCCCACTCGAGATCCTCGGTTGGGGACACGGCCTCGCGATCCGGATCCTCGAGCACCTCGCCGAGCACGCGGCCCTCGTCGTCGCCGACCGGCTTGTCGATCGATACCGACTGCTCGAGCAGCCAGCTCCGCATCTTCTCGACCTTGTCGAGCGGCATGTTCGTGGCCTCTGCGAGCTCTTCGGTGGTCGGCTGGCGGCCGAGCTTGCCGGTGAGCTGGCGGCGCGCCTTGGTGAGCCGGTGCTGCGCGTCGATCATGTGCACGGGCAAGCGGACCTCGCGGCCCTTGTCGGCGAGCGCGCGGCTGATCGCGTGGCGGATCCACCAGCTCGCGTACGTCGAGAACCTGAAGCCGCGGCGGTAGTCGTAGCGCTCGACCGCCTTCATCAGGCCGATGTTGCCCTCCTGGATGAGATCCGCGAGGGCCATGCGGCCGTGGTTGAAGCGCCGCGCGATGCTGACGACGAGGCGCAGGTTCGCTTTGACGAAGTCGTTACGCGCATCCGCGGCCGCACGATTTGCCTGCGAGACGCGGCGGAGCCACTCAGCAACTTTCGTACGCTGGCCGAGCGCACCGACTGCGGAGCCACGCACGCCGATGCCGAGCGTCATCCGATCGATCGCGCCGAGCGCCGCTTCGATGAACAGGTGGTCGACATCGCCCGAGCGCAGCTTGCGCGCCGCACGTGCCGACGCTCGCGCAAACGCTTTGGCGTCGCGCTCGCTCGCCATCCGGCGCAGCGTCTTCGCTTCGAGCGGCATCACGAAATCAGGAACTGTCGCAACGGCCTCGAGGATGCGCTCGATCGCCTGCGGGTGAGAGAGCACCGCTTCCCACAACATGATCTCGAGCGCTTCGATTTCGCGTGCGCTCGTGAACTCTTCTTCGGGACGGAGCACGTCGAGCTCCGCCATGTCGCGGAAGTACATCGACAGGTACGTGCCGTTATCGGGGCGTGCAGGTTTCTCTGCGGCCTCGACTTCTTCTTCGCCGTCGAGCTCGACGTCGGATTCGGGCTCCTCGTGCTTGGGACGCTTGGCCGTGACGCGCGCGACGCGAGACTTACGGGCGGTCTGCTGCAGTGCCTGCGGAAGCTTGGAGACAATAGCGGCCATTTCGGTCCTTCCCTGCGCGCGGGCGCTTACTCACTGAGACGCGCGAGGGGACCAAATGTTTTGGCCATCTTCGCGGCACGGAGGGACAACAGCCGGGAGCCGGACTTGATTCCGGCTTAAGTCCCTGAAGTTTCCTTCCGTTCCGCTAAGACGATGATGTGACGCGACTGGTTGCCGAAAAAACGGCCGCGCATCTGATAACCGCCGGATACTTCGAGAACTCGGAAACCGGCGGCGTGCATCAGCTTACCAACCTCATGCAGTGAGTATGCCCGGACCGAGATCTCCTGCTCGAGCTGGCGACCGTCGTCGAACACGACGGAACGATTCACCTGAATGCGCGACGAGAAGTAGTTGAGCTCGACTTCTTCGAGCACGACGCAGCCATCGCCCTCCCACCACACACGTGTCGGCAAGTCAGCGATCACGTAGTCGCGGTTGAGAATCTCGACGAGCACCTTGCCATTGGGCTTCAGCGCGCGTGCCACATTTTGCAGCGTCTTCTTGTTCGTCTCGTCGTCGAAGTAGCCGAACGTCGAGAACAGGCAGTAGACGCCGTCGAACTGGTTCTCGAAGTCGAGCTCGCGCATGTCGCCGCGCACGAAGTTGATCGTGAGCCCACGGCGATGCGCCTCTTCACCACCGCGCACGAGCAGCGGCGTCGATAGATCCAAACCGACAACGTGGAAGCCACGCGCCGCGAGCTCCATCGCGTGACGGCCGTAGCCGCAACCGAGGTCGAGCACCTGCGCACCCGGCGCGAGGTTCATCGCGTTGATCACGAACTCCGCTTCCGCCTGCGTCGCCTGCGGCGTCAAGAACGGCAGCGTGCGCAGATAGTCTTCGTCGAATAGATCGACGAACCACGGCTTCGCACGCCCGCTCGTCGGCTTGCTCGGCTCCTTCGCCACCACGGCGGCGACGGCTGCTTGCGGGATGGGCTTCTTCGCCGGCGGCGGTGCGGGCGGCGGTTTGTGCGCGGCGGCCGGCGGCGTCGGCGGCGGATGATGTTCCTTGCTGACCTGCGCGGTCGGCGCGGGCGGCGGATGCTGCGCCGGCGGCGAATGCTGCGCTTCGACGATCGCTCCGCTCTTGCGGTCGATGGTCGGCGCCGACTGGTTGCGGATCTGCGGCGGAACCGACGGCGTCGACACGCGTGTGCTCGGCGGCGGCTCGGCAACCTTCTCGATGACCTTCTCGTCGGCCTTGTCCTCGTCGACGTCGACCTCGATCTCGCCCGACGACTCGGCGCGGTCCGCGAGCTCCTGGATGTCGATATCGGGGACCGACATCGGCTCTTCGCTTGCCGGTGACTTCGTGAGCACTTCGACGTCGATCGCCGCGAGCGGCATCGTGCGATTCGAGTCGGCGGCTTTCGGTTTCGCCGCCACCGGCTGCGTCGCCGCGCGCACTTCTTCGAGATCCTCCTCGGTGAGCGCGACGGTCTTGTGGCGGCTTCCCGGAAGCTTCTTCGCACCGCCGGTGGTCGGCGCTTGAATCTGCCGTGTTTGCTTCGAGAACGGATCTTCGATGGCGGGACGCTGCGCGGTGACCGGCTCGCGATCCGGATCCGGCGTTTCGGTATCGAGCGTGACGTCGACGTCGACATCGACGGTACGCTCACCACGCATCGCCGGCATGCCAGGCGACGACAGCTGGCTGTACGCCGACGACACCGTGTCGGAGGTCGAGAGCCCGAGCGCCTCGAGATCGACCGCGCTCATCTCGCGCGTCTTCATCTCGAAGTCCTCGGACGCCTGCGGGTTCGGCGGATCGATCACTGTCGGCACGGCATCGGGCGCGATCGGGGCGGGTGCGGAAATTTCGTTGTGGACCGCGCGCGGCA
>DASUFX010000545.1:0-13582 GCA_036274355.1 Kofleriaceae bacterium
GACGGAGCACCTGCGCCTGCGCATTGATCGGCGACAGCTTCGGTCCGTCGTGTTCGCCCCACGGTAAGATGGCCGCTCCTCGATCCACGCCGGGATGACACAGCCACGATTTTGCAGAGGCGATCATGCGCGACGCCATGCGCGCGCCTTGATTGCGTGCGAGCTCGCCGACGATCGCGCGCAGTGCAGTCGTCGGTGCATCGGCTCGCCAGGGCAACGCGGTCTCGTGCGGAGCGAGATCGATGTCGCTCGCGAGATAGACGAACGACGGCAGCTGGCGGCGCGGCGCGACTTCGCCGGGCGCGACGAGTTGCGGCACCTCGAACACGCGCACGCGCGGGTCGGCCGCCTTGGTATCGACATAGGCGACCGCGGAATTGGTCGTTCCGAGGTCGATGCCGATCAGGTAGCGCGCGGGCACGCGCCGCTTCTTACCATGCGGGGTCCGCGCAAAACCTGCAGGGGGCCGAAACCGAGTTGCAGTTCTTGCGGGGAACCCGCCCAAAACTGGCGACTTCCGCGGGCATGGCTCTTGAGTAATGGGACGGTATGCGGCTTTGTCTGATCGTCTGTCTTCTGGCGGCGTGCGAAGGACCTGCGGGGCCTCCGGGTGGTGACGGCACCGATGGAACCAACGGTTCCAACGGCGCCCCGGGTGACACCGGGCCCAAGGGCGACCCCGGCACGACGCCAGTCGGCCCTTGGGTTGTCGCGGACAAGGTCGATGTTTCGGTCACCGGCCTGACGTTCGACGCGAGCGGCGCGCATGTCGCGTTCACGCTCAAGGACAAGGATGGCAAGCCACTCGATCGCACCGGCAACCTCACCGAAGGCAAGGTGACGGTCAGCTTCGTGCTCGCGCAGCTCGCGACCGCGAGTGACGGCACCGCCGCGCAGTACACCGCCTACACGAAGCGCACCGTCGCAGCCGTGCCGCCGTATCCGACGAACAGCGTGACGCAAGCGACGACCGAAGGCACCGAAGCAAACTTCGAGACCGTCGATGTCGCGGAGGGCAGCTATCGCTACAACTTCATGGCGCCGGTCACCGACTACGATTCGACGAAGACGCAGAGCGTGCTAGCGGTCGCGGCGCGCACGGTCGACAACGTGCAGTCGTACGATCGCGATCTGTTTCACGTCGGCACCGTGCGTCGCGACGAGGTCGGCGATTCGACGTGCGGCAGCTGCCACGGCTCGTTCGCCGCACACGGTGGTCGTTACACGAAGGCCGAGCAGTGCGTGCTCTGCCATACGCCGCAGAGCGCGGACCCGGAGACGAACAACACGGTCGACTTCAAGGTGATGATCCACAAGATCCACCGCGGCGAGGATCTGCCGAGCTTCAAGGCGGACGCGACGAACAAGTACACGATCGTCGGCTTCGGTCCGACGGTGCACGACTTCTCGGAGGTCGCGTTCCCCGGTCCGACGACGAGCCTCGCGCAGAACATCTCGCGCTGCGAGACCTGCCACACCGGTACGCAGGCGACGAACTGGTGGGCGCGGCCGAGCAAGGCGGCGTGCACGTCGTGCCACGACACGACCGTGTTCACCGCGAGTCCGGCGGCGCCGCTCGTCGAGCACCAGGGCGGTGTCGATCCGACGCTCGTCAATGACTCGACGTGCATCGTCTGCCACAGCATGACCGCCGGCCCGGCGCCGGTGCCGGCCGCGCACTACACCGGTATCTGGGATCCGACGACCGGCACGATGAACGTGACGATCCAAACGATCACGAACACCGCGCCTGGCCAGCTGCCGACCGTGCGGTTCAAGGTGATGGTCAATGGCGCGCCACGCGACATCCTCGCCGCGCCGCTGTCGGCACTGACCGCAACGGTTGCGGGCCCGACGACCGACTTCCGCGAGTTCTGGCAAGCGCGCATGCAGGGCACGGGTGCGGTCGGTACGCTCGCCGCGGTCGACGCCGCGAACGGCATCTTCGACTACACGTTCCCGTCGACGACGAACCCGGCATCTCCGCCGTGCACCGAGTCGACGATCAAGCGCGACTGCCAGATCCCGGCGACCGCGACGGGCAGCTACCAGATCGCATTCGAGGCGAACTGGACGCCGACCGGTGGTGCTCGCATCGTCGCGCCGACGCCGCGCCTCGCGTTCGCGGTGACCGATGCGACCGCGACACCGCGCCGCACGATCGTCGACAACACGCGCTGCAACGGCTGCCACTATGATCTGCAGTTCCACGGTGGTGGGCGCAAAGACGTGCAGTACTGCGTGATGTGCCACAACCCGAACAACGCAAACGACGAGCGCATCTCGCGCCTCGAAGGCTCGACGGTGTTCGCCGAGAGCGTCGACCTTCGCGTGATGGTCCACAAGATCCACATGGGCGAGGAGCTGACGCAGTCGTACATCCTCGGCGGCAACCCGGCGCCGACGGTGACGAACCCGCTCGGCGCGCCGACGGACTTCGGCAAGGTGCGCTACCCGCGTGACCGCACCGCGTGCGCGGCGTGCCACACCGGTACGACGTGGACGCTGCCGATGACGGCGTCCGCGAATTACCTGCCGAGCACGACCGTCGAGCTCACGTGCAGCGAGCCGACCGGCAACGACACCGACAACTACTGCACCGCGCCGTTCTGGAACATCACGAAGACGACCAAGATCGCGCCCGAAAGCTCGGTGTGCACGAGCTGCCACGACGCGCCGTACACGGCCGCGCACGCTGTGCTCAACACGACCTCGGGTGGTGTCGAAGCCTGCACGACGTGCCACGGCCCGGGCAAAGAGTTCGACGTCGCGCGCTACCACGGCACACCGTGAGGTTCGCGGTCGTCATGCTCGCGCTCGCGTCGTGTTCCGAGGAGCGCGTGCTGTCGCAACCGTGCGATGGCTACGAGTGCGTCGTGACGGTCCACGAGCGCGGCATTCAGGACGAGGACAGTGCTGACTTTCACGGCAAGCTGCTCGCGCGGACGAACTGGGATTTCGCGAAGTGCGCGAGCTGTCACGGTGCGGACTTTGCGGGCGGTACGTCGGGCGTGTCGTGCCTCAGCTGTCACAAGCAAGGGCCTACCGCGTGCGCGACGTGTCACCGCGAAGAGCGCGAGAGCGGCTCGCACAAGCTGCATCGCAGCGCGGCGCTGACCTGCGCGGAGTGTCACGTCGTGCCGGCGAGCTGGGACGCGCCTGGGCACATCGTCGACGACAGCGCGCCCGCGGAGGTGACGTTTGGTGCGCTCGCGGCGACGACGCTCGATCCGGCAGATCGCGCGGGCCCGCCTACGTTCGATGGCAGCAGGTGCTCGAACGTCTACTGCCACGGCGCGGTGATGCCGGGCGGCGGCACGCTGACGCAACCGGTGTGGAACGCAACGGCGACGGGCGCGTGCGGTAGCTGTCACGCGGCACCGCCGCCGAGCCATGCGCGCACCGACTGCGCGACGTGCCATCCATCGGGTGCGCCGCATGTCGACGGCATCGTCAACGTCGGCAAGACGAACGATTGCTCGGGCTGTCATGGCAGCGCGAGCTCGCCAGCGCCGCCAGCGGATCTCGCGGGCAACATGTTCACGACGGCGATCGGCGTCGGTGCGCACCAAGCGCATCTGCAGGCACCGTCGGGATTGCGCGGGCCGATTCCGTGCGAGACGTGCCACGCGGTACCGGCGACGGTGACGGCGGTCGGCCACCTCGATCCGGCGCCAGCGGAGGTCAACGCGGAGCTTGGCTGGAATCGCACGACGCAGACGTGCACGACGTGGTGTCACGGCGTCGCGCGGCCGGCATGGACCTCGCACGGCGAAGTGGTGTGCGGCTCGTGTCACGGCGCGCCGCCGTCCGACGCGAACCACAACGCACAGATGACGGTGACGACGTGCGTGAACTGTCACGCGGCGGGCAAGCACATGAACGGAGTTGTCGATGGGCTTTAATCCGCTCGCCTGGATCACGATCGGCTTTGCCGCGAGCTCGGCCGTGCTCGTGATCTGGTTCTTGCTGCGCCGGCCGCTGCTCACGCGCTCGACGAAGATCATCCTGCTGTTCGGCATTGGCCTCCTGCCGCTCGGCACCGCGATGACCGGCAACTACGCCGGCTTCGAGGCGACGAAGCAGCGCTCGTTCTGCGGCAGCTGTCACGTGATGACGCCGTACGCGAACGACTCCGGCGATCCGAAGAGCGAGACGCTCGCGGCGCGCCACGGCCGCAACGGCATGTTTGGCGACGAGAACTGCTACACGTGCCACGCCGACTACGGAATGTTCGGCACGGTGAAGACGAAGCTCGGCGGGCTGCGCCACGTCTACGAGTACGTCCTCCACTACCACGACATGCCGCTCGAGGAAGCGAAGCGCACGATCCACATCCGGCAGCCGTTCAAGAACGAGACGTGCATGCACTGCCACTCGACGCAGAACCCCGGGTGGAATGCCGTCGCTGAGCACAAGAGCATCCTCGAGCCCGTGCGCACCGGTGCGGTGAGCTGTGCGAGCGAGGGCTGCCACGGGCCGGCGCATCCGTTCACGAAGAACCTCTCCGCCAACGATCCGTCCACGAAGGATCTGACCGTGAAGGGGCACACGCCATGAACCTGCGGATCCGTCACGTCAGCATCTGGCTGCGGGTCTCCGCGGTGCTCACGCTGATCGCGCTCGCGCTCATGGTGTGGTCGGTACTCGTACCGACGCCGCTGCCGGTCATGCTCGCGATGACCGTGGGGCAGGGCCTCGGCACCGCCGCGTTCGGCATCTTCGGCCTCGTCGTGCTGAAGGACCTGACGCGCTCCCGGCGGGCGAAGCGCGATTCGATGGCGAACATCGCGCTGCAGACCATCGCGCTGACGAAGGACGTGCTCGCGCGCGACTCGCTGCAGAACATCGCGCTCTCGGACGACGACGCTTCGCGCGACTCCGAAAAGAACATCGCACTGACGAGGAAAACGACGCGCGATTCGCTACAGAACATCGCGTTGTCGAAGGACGACGCTCCGCGTGACTCGCAGCGGAACATCGCGCTCGCGAAGGACGACGCGCCGGCGGGACGCGACTCGCAGAGGAACATCGCGACCGCGAAGGACGACGCGCCAGCGCCGCGCGATTCGCAGCAGACCATCGCGCCCGCTAAGGACGACGCGCCAGCACCGCGCGATTCGCAGCAGACCATCGCGCCCGCGAAGGACGACGCGCCAGCACCGCGCGATTCGCAGAGGGACATCGCGCCCGCGAAGGACGACGCGCCAGCGAAGGATGAATCATGACGCGGGCGAGTGCGATCCAGCTCGTGCTCGCGGCCGTGCTCATGCACGCAGCCTCGGCAGCGCGCGCGGACCCCTTGCGCTTGCGCGCCGATGCGCTCGGCGGCACGCAATCACCGGCAGGCTTGATCGTGCTCGAAGCCGACGGCAAGGCGAGCGCGACGACGAACGCCGAGGCGATCGTGTGGGCCGCGAACGACAGCGCCGACGTGCTGGTGATCGCGCTGCGCGCGCGCACAGCGGATGGCCGCATTGGCGGCAAGGTCGGCCGGTTCGTCGCATCGCTCGGCGCGCTGCGCCCGGTGCAGATCGACGGTGCGTCAGGGCGCATGCGGCTGCCGCACAGCTTCGATGTCGAGGCCATCGGCGGCGTCCCGGTGCCGCCGGCGCCGTCGTTCGGGCACAGCATCAGCGAGCGCGCGTGGGACTGGGTCGCCGGCGGTCGGATCGCGCGCCGGTTCGGCGACTACGGCTCGGTCGGCATCGCGATGCTCGAGCAACGCGATGATGCGCGACTCGCTACGCGTGAAGTCGGTGTCGACGCGGGCATCGCGCTCACCAAACGTCACGACGTCGCGACGCGCGTCGCGTACGACCTCGCGAATCCCGGTCTCGCCGATGCGTACGCGAGTCTGATCCGGCGCGGCGGCGGTGTGCGTGCCGAAGTCTACGCCGGCTATCGCGCGGCATCGCATCTGTTGCCCGCGACGTCGCTGTTCACGGTGCTCGGCGACACGCCATCATCGCGTGGCGGCATGCAGATCAGCGGCAAGCTCGCGCCGCGGCTCGAGCTCGGTAGCGACATGGGCTTGCGCGGCGCGGCCGACGAGCTCGGCGTGTTACTCGTGCTGCGCGCGCGCCTCGCGCTCGACGACAAGTTCGCGAGTGCGATCACTGGCGAGCTGCGGCGCGATGGCGTCGGCGAGGATGCATGGACTGGCGCGCGCGGTGCGGCGCGGATCGCGTTGTCGCATTCGCTGACTGCGAGCACGGAGCTCGAGCTTGTCGTGCCCGATCGCGATCGGATGCGCGGCGCCGTGTGGCCGTGGGCGCTCGCTGCGCTCGCGTATCAGCGCGGGCCCTGGCAAGCGGCCGCTGCGATCGAGGCGTCGGCGTCGGCGCAGTACGCGCATCGCGTCGACGTGCTCGTGTCGATGATGCGGATGTGGGGGCAGCCGTGAAGCGCCTCGCGCTCGCGATCCTCGTGCTCGGCATCGCTGCATGCGCTGGCGTGCTCGGCCTGCGCGCGCGCGAGCCCACTGCGTTCCCGCATCGCAAGCACGTGCTGAACGGCGTCGCGTGCACGCGCTGTCACGTCGGCATCGACAAGGCGAACACGAACGACGGCGTGCTGCACTTGCCCGACGAGGCGAGCTGCATCGGCTGTCACGCCAAGCCGCACGACGAGCCGCCGTGCTTTGGTTGCCACTCGCGACCGACCGCGCGTGCCGAGCTGCTCGAAGCGCGCGACCACCTGCGTTTCGATCACGCGCGCCACCTTGGCAAGGTGCAGGGCAACTGCATGCGCTGTCACGTCGGCGTCGGCGAGGGCGACGAACGCCTGCGGCCGACGATGGCGACCTGCTTCAAGTGTCACGATGGCGAGCGCGACGCGCGCCAGTGCGACAGCTGCCACAAGAACCTCGAGGCGGGCACCGAGAAGCCGGCGAGTCACCTCGCGCACGATGGCGATTGGCTGCGCGATCACGGTGCGCGTGCGGCGTCGTCGGGCGACGTCTGCTCGACCTGTCACAGCGAACGCTCGTGTGCGAAGTGCCACGGCGTGACCGTCGCAGCGCTGCCGGCGAAGCAACAGTTCGCGAATCCGTTCACGCCGAGCGTGCATCGTGCCGGCTTCACGTCGCGGCACAGCCTCGAGGCGAAGGCGGATCCGGGTGCGTGTCAGACCTGCCATCAGCCGGATCGCTGCGTGTCGTGTCACGTGTCGAAGGGCGTCGCCGGTGTCGATCGCGCGAGCCCGCATCCGCCGGGCTGGGTCGGCGTCACCGAGAACCAGCACGGTCGCGAGGCGCGTCGCGATCCAGCCGCGTGCGCGAGCTGTCACGGTGGCGCCGGCGAGCAGCTGTGCGTGCAGTGTCACAAGGTCGGCGGCGTCGGCGGCAATCCACATCCTGCGGGCTGGTCGAGCAAGCTGCCGCTGTCGGCGATGCCGTGCCGGATGTGTCATCCGCTAGGTGCGCGATGAAGGCGTGGCGCGCGATGAAGCGCTGGTGTGCGATGAAGCGCTGGCTCGTGCTCGTCGGTTGCGCGCTCGCGGTGGCGGGTGCGAGCTTCGTTGCGTGTGGCTTCGCGGACCGTCCGCACGCAGCGGAGCACGTGCCCGTGGCGTGGCGCGAGGTGCGGTTCGCGATCGGTCACCAGAAGCATGTCGGCAAGGTCGCGTGCGCCGATTGCCACGGCGCTGGGTTCGCGAAGCCCGCGGCTGATCTGTGCACGAACTGCCACGCGAAGACGTCGTCGCTGCATCACGACGATCCGACGACACCCGACGGGGCGCCGCGCTGCACCGACTGCCACGGCTACAGCGCCGACACGTCGATCACGCCGTGGAACTGCATGCGCTGTCATCAAGATGATCGCGGCCACGTCAAAGCTATCGGCGCGCACGCCGACGAGGACTGCAAGACCTGCCACGATCCGCACGGCAATCCGGCGACGACACCGCGCGACTGCGCGAGCTGCCACACGGGTCGCGAGACGAAGCACGCGGGCCTGCACGGCTGTCTCGATTGCCACAGCATGCACGAGGCGAAGCTGCCGACACTGTCGGAGCGCACCGGCACATCGGCGGCGGCCGGCTGCGAACGCTGCCACGCGAAGCAACCGGGCAAGCTGCACGTCGACGCGCGCGCATTGTCGACCGGCCACGATGCGTGCACGGGCTGTCACAAGCCGCACGACTTCACGCCGCAGCCGTGCATCAACTGTCACCAGGACACGCAGATGATCGCGCCGGCCAAGCACAAGTGCATGGGCTGTCACGATCAGCACGACACGAGCGCGCCGAAGCAATGCGCGAGCTGCCACACCCAGCAGGTCAAACATCCCGTGACGCCGCAAGGCGCGTGCATCGGTTGTCATCGACCGCATCAGCCGCAAGCCGCGTGCGAGTCGTGTCACCAGACCGTGCACAAGCACGCCGCGACGACGAACTGCCTCGATTGCCACACGCCGCATGCGGGCAAGCCGCAGCCGAACGCCGCGCTGTGCGGCAAGTGCCACACCGCGAACGCGCAGAAGGCGGCGGGCCACAGCGAGTGCATCACGTGTCACAAGACCGCCGCGCACACGCCGAGCAAGCAGACGCCGGCCTGCGCGAGCTGTCACGCCGACAAGGCGCGCGATGCGGGCAAGCACGCGCAATGCGCATCGTGCCACACGACGATCCACGCGCCGGCGACGCAGCCGCCCGCGTGCGCGACGTGCCACAAGCCGGAAGCGACGACGGCGCCGACCGGCCATGCGCAGTGCGCGAGCTGTCATCAGCCGCACGCGCCGACGAAGATTCCCGCGTGCGCGAGCTGCCACACGAGCGAAGCGAAGACCAAGCACGGCAACATCGCGTGCGCGACCTGTCACCGGCCACACGGTCCAGGCGGTGTCACGACCGCGCCGGCATGCGCGACCTGTCACGTCGCGCGCACGGGACCTGCGCCCGGCCCGCAGCCGGTGAAGCTGCACGCGTCGAAGGGTCACGCCGACTGCATGACCTGCCATGTCTCACACGAAGCGCGCCCGAAGGACGATCGAGCGAGCTGCCTCGCCTGCCACAAGGCGCAGGTCAATCACGAGCCGACCGCGGCCCACTGCGCCACCTGCCATCCGTTCCGCTGACGACGACCGTAGTATGATCGTCGATCGATGAGGATGGCCGTCGTTGTCAGCCTTTGCGCAGCGTGCGCGAGCGACTCTGGGACACACACGGCGATGAGTGGGCCTGCGACGCTCGTCGTAGATAACGTGCCGAGCGCAATGTCGGCCATCTTGGTTCCGGCGGCGACGACAGATGCGCAGAACCGTCCGGGGTATTGGGGCTGGACCGTGGGGTTTTATGCCGCGCCGCCCGGCGCCTGTGACGGCATCGTTGGGGGGAAAGGTGAGCTCGAGGTCGTCACGAGCATGTTCTCCACCTCAGCCTCGGACGTCACGATCCCAGTGGGCACGATATCGATCACGAGGAACCTTCCGGTCCCCATCACGAGCCCGGTTGCGATCGTGTGGGCAGCGGGGGACGTCACCGTCAATCTCGATGCTGGCTCTGCCACGATCTCGGCGTTCACGTCCGAGTCTATGGACGGCAACTTCAGCGGTACCGGGACGGACGCAACGACGAATGCGATCGTTCCAGTCACGGGGACGTTCAGCGCGCGTCGATGTGAATGACGCCCCCGCGCGTAGGTCGCTCGTGATAGCAACGAGGGATGCGCGGGGTGCTCGTCGTGTTGTTACTCGTCGTGCAGCCCGTAGCTGCGCAGCCAGCAGCAGCGCCACCCATGGCTGCGCCGCCCCCGGCTACGCCGAGCACGTGTGATCCGGCGGAGGCGGCGTCGCTGCGTGCGCACCTCGAGCACGAGCAACACCGCGCGAAGCGGTGGAACGTCGCGTGGGGCGCGATCTTCGGCGGGCTTTCGGTCGCCTCGTTTGCGGTCGCGATCGCCGATCCGTTTCCCGACCAGACGCCCGGGTTCTATGTCAGTGGCAGCAAGTCAGCGATCGGCGCGCTGTCCCGCGTGATCACGCCGCTGCGCGTTCCGGTACCGCCCGCCGACGCCGACGTCTGCACCGACATCGCGAATCTACACAAGGCCGTGAAGACCGCAGCGCGACACGAGCGCGGCAACTTCTACCTCAACCACTTCGGCGCCATCTTTCTCAACGGCGTCGGTGGGATGATCCTCTGGCACTACAGCGACGGCAAGAAGGCACTGATCAACGCGGTGACCGGCTACCCGGTGGGCCTGCTGAGCGTCTACACCGCGCCGCGCGGGAGCTGGCATCTCTACCGCGACGCTACCTGGTCTGTCGGGGTCGTGCCGCAACAAGGTGCCTGGCTGCTCACCGTCAGCGGTGAGCTCTAGGGTCAGACATAACTCCGAGCTCTAGGGTCAGACATAACTCTATGACTGGGTGCCGGTTGGCGAGTTATAGAGTTATGTCTGACCCCTTTCTGGCAGGACGTGGAAGACTTCGCGCGCTGCTCGAAGCCGACCGCGTCCACGTGATAGCAACGAGGTATGCGGTGGGCGCTTGTCGTCTTGTTGCTACTCGCACAGCCGGTTCGCGCGCACGCGGCGTGTGATCCGACGGAAGCGGAGACGCTCCGCGCCCACCTCGAGCGTCAGAGCGATCGCGCGCGCAACTGGAACATCATCTGGGGTGCCGTGTTCGGCACCGCGGCGATCGGAACGTTCACCGTGGCGGTCACCGACGCGATTCCCGATCTGACACCCGGCCTTTACGCCAGCAGCGGCAAGGCGACGATCGGCGCACTCGGTCGGCTGATCCTACCGCTGCGCATCCCGGTGCCGCCGGTCGATGCCGACACGTGCACCGAGATCGCGAATCTGCACAAGGCGATCAAGGAAGCGGCCAAGCGCGAGAAGGGCAACTTCTACGTCAACCACGCCGGCGGCATCATCGTGAACGGTGTCGCCGCCGCGATCCTCTGGAAGTACGACACGGGCGCCCACGCGCTGCTCTCGGTCGCGACCGGCTATCCGGTCGGCGTGCTCAGCAATTACACCGCGCCGCGCGGCAGCTGGCACATGTATCGCGATGCGGACTGGGCGATCACCGTCACGCCGCCGCAGAGCGCGTCCAACTCGCCGTGGATGCTCACGCTCGGCGGCGGGTTCTAGCCAGAACAACGGAGTGCAGCATGGAGATGGCCTATCGAGACCGGTGGCGCGCTGAGAGTGCCGAGCTGCAACGGATCTTGTCTGGGTTTGATTTGCGAGTGGAGCGCAAGTGGGGCAAGCCCTGCTACACGCTGAACGGTAAGAACGTCGTCCTCATTCAGGGCTTCAAGGAGTCCTGCGCGTTGCTCTTCTTCAAGGGCGCGCTGTTGAAAGACCCGAAGAAGCTGTTGGTGCAACTCGGGCGGGTTCACGCGGCCCGGGTGATGAAGTTCGCCAGCGCCGAGGAGATTGCTCGGAAGGCGGCAACGATCAAGGCCTACGTACGCCAGGCTGTGGCGGCCGAGAAGGCCGGATTGAAGGTCGAGACGAAGCCCCGAGAGTTTCCCGTGCCCGCGGAGCTCGAGGAGAAGTTCCGCAAGAACCCGCGGTTCAAGCGCGCGTTCGAGGCGCTCACGCCGGGGCGGCAACGCGGATACTTGTTTCACTTCGGCGGCGCGAAGCAGTCCGAGACGCGGACCGCGCGGATCGAGAAGGCGATGCCTGCGATCTTCGAAGGAAGAGGCTTCCTGGAGCGGCGATAGGGCTACAGCTTGGCGCGATCGTGTCGACGAACGCGGATGCGTCGGCCTGGAAGTCGCCGGCGTCCGCAAGAAAGGGGGGCAGACCGGCCTGACCTCTTTTCGCCGCAGAGCGCCGCAAACTCGCCGTGGATGCTCACGCGCGGCGGCGGGTTCTAGGGTGCTAGCCGCGGCTTGAACGAGGCAGCGCGTAGACGCCGCCGTTGACATGGCCAGTCCAGAACAGATGCGTATCATCCGCCACGATCGACAGCGACTTGTGCGGAAACTTCGCGACGAGTGCAGGCGTTGGATCGTCGATTCGCATGTACCAGAGCCCCTGCTTGTTGGGCTCCCATGCACCCCAGTACAGCGTGTCGCCGCGGCGGATCATGCCCGTCGCGATGCGTGGCGTTGCGAGCGTGCGCGGGAGGCGGTCCTTCGCGCTTGCGACAAGCCCGTTCTGTGTCCACGCGATCTCGTCGGGACCTAGCACCACGATGCTGCCGGGCCATTCAGCCTGTGCGAGCGCGCGGGTCGCACCATCGGGCTCGCGCACACGGATCAGTTGATGCTGATAGTAGTAGAGCCTACCGTCATGGACGGTGAGTGCGCTGGTGGGGCCACGAACGAGCCACTCGAGCTCGCCACCGGTGCGCGGGATGCGGAACGCGCCGATTTCGTTCTCGTCGCGACCGACGCCCTGGGTGCCGTAGAGAAACTCCTCGTCGCAGCAGATGTGCGCGTGGGTGTAGGGCGCGAGCTGCCTGAATGTACCGGACTTGTCGACGCGACCTAGCCCGCGATCGCAGCTGACGAAGATGTCGCGATCGTCTGCCCACACATCGCAGACGTTGCTCAAGCTGTTCGCGTCGAAGACCACGTGGCGCCCGGTGCCATCGCGATGCATCACAAACAGGCGCGGACAATCGAGCGTTCCCGAGACGATCAGGTGCTCCTTGTCGAGTGCAAGCTTGCTCGCACCGACCACAGGGTCAAGCACGAGCGGTTTCGGTGCGCGAGGTGGCATCAGCGGTGTGGGCTACAGCTTGTCGGCAATCGCGTCGACGAATGCCGACGCATCGGCCTGGAAGTCGCCGGTGATCGGCGAGCCGTCGCCGCGCTTCTTCGTGAGCGAACCTTCGCGCTCGCACAGAATCGTCTTCTCGGTCTTCGTCGCGAGCACGTAGTCGTACTCGAGGGTGAAGTAGCGGTTGACCGAGCCGTCGTTCTTCTTCGTCACGAACGCGCACATATAGGCTTCGCCCATCGCGCTCGGCTTTGGCAGCGACATCACGCCGAACCGCCAGTCGCCCTTTTCCTTCGCGCTGACCTGTGGCGTGTGCTCGACGCCGGTTTGCTGCCACACCTGCGCGAATGCCGATGCATCGCGCCGTTCCATCGCGCCGATGAGCATCGCGGCGCCCTTGAGCTTCAGGACGTTGGGGACGATGAGGTGCGCGATCGTATCGAGGGCACTCGCCATGCCGTGAGCATAGGGTCAGGCACTACGGGTTCAAGTTGTGCGGGCCACAAACAGAACCCGTGGTGCCTGACCCTATTCGCGCTATTCGCGCTATTCGCGCTCGCGCACCGAGTACTCGAGCTTCCAGCGACCGTTGCCGTCACGCGCGACGCACCACAGCTCGAGGGTGCCGACCTCGGTCACGTGCGCTTCGAGCTTCACTGGCACCATGTCGCCGGACTTGCGGTCGCCGTCGGCGGCAACGGCCTTCTCGACGGGATCGAGCTCGACGATGCCTTCGACATCTGCGTCGACGAGCGTGCCGGCGCCATCATCCTTGCGCGTCGCCGCGGCGAAGAACCGGAACGTCGACGTCTCGCCGACGACGAGGCCGAGCTCGTCATCGGGTAGCTCGACGGTCGAGCCCTCTTCGAGACCTTGCGGCGCGACGCATAG
>DASUFX010000546.1:0-7680 GCA_036274355.1 Kofleriaceae bacterium
GAGCACCGGGTACGCATCGATGCCGCTCTCGCGCAGCATCGACGTCAGCAGGATCGAAACATCGCGGCATACGCCCCAGCGCGAATTCATCGTCTCCTGTGCCTCGCGCGGCGTGTAGCCGGTACGCGGACCGACGCCGAGGTGCTGTCGTTTAACATGACGAGCCCGCTCGCGCTGTTCTCGCCGATGGAAGTGAACTTCGAAATCAAGGTGCCGAATGCAGCGCCGAAGACCGGCGACTACCGCCTGCTCCGCACGGTCGTGACATCGGGCGCGCTCGGCCTCGTCGAGAACGCGCTGCCGCGCATGATCGGCAGCCAGCCGACGCGCAAGTTCGGCCTCGATGCACAGCTGACGTTCCAGTACGACCAGAACGAGACGATCACGCTGCCCGCCGACGCGAAGATCCTCGCGCTGCCGAATCCGGCGTCGTCGTCGAATCAGGTCACGGCGCTGTCGGCGAGCTGCACGAAGAAGGACGCGACGACGATCGCGTGCGCGCGCTCGTTCCAGCTCAAGAGCCGGCACATCGATCCGAACCAGTACAAGACGCTGCGCGGCTCGCTCGCGTCGCTGACGCAGATCGCGCGCCAGCCCGTGATCCTCGCGGGAGGCAAGTGAGATGAAGAAATCGCTCTACGTCGCGATCGTGTTGCTTGCCGCGTGCAAGGGCAGCGACAGCTCGAAGCAATCCGCGAAGGCGGGAACGAAGGCCGCGGCGGAAGATCCGTGGGCGAAGAAGTCGGCGAGCGATATCAAGGACCCGAAGCTCGCCCGGCTCGTCGAGCTCGCGACGAACGGCCCGGACAAGGACAAGTATCCGCAGGCCGATGCGATCGTCGCGCTCGAGCAGGATGACATCACGTACAAGAGCGATGGCACGGTCGTCACGAAGCATCACTCGATCGTGAAGCTGCTCGACCCGCAGCGCGGCAAGGAGAAGTACGCCGACTTGCACATCCCGTACGACAGCAAGCGCGAGACGCTGACGATCGAGACCGCGCGCACCGTCAACGCCGACGGTAAACCGCAGGTCGCGTCGAAGGACGAGATCGGCGATATCGTGCCAGCGGCCGTCGCCGACGCGACGATCTACTCGGACGTGCGCGAGCGCGTCGTGACGTTCCCCGCCGTCGACACGGGCAGCGTGCTCGAGCTCGAGTACACGCGCACGACGAAGGCAACCCCTGACTCGCCGCTCGGCGGTGAAGAGATGCTCGCGCAATGGAACCCGGTGCTCGAGCGCATCGTCTCGATCAGCGCGCCGGCCGGCATCGCGCCGAAGCTTGCCGTGGAGGGTCAGAAGCTCGAGCCGAAGAAGTCGAGGGCGGGCGGCAACACGGTGTGGACATACAAGCTGGAGAACCAGCCCGATCGTCACCCGGAGATGGGCTCGCTGGTCGAGGCCGCGGTGCTGCCGCGCCTGGTGTTCGGCTTCCAGCCGAGCTGGCAGAAGGTCGTGCAGCCAGTCGCCGAGCGGTTCTTGAAGGCCGCCGTGCCGTCGCCGCTGCCGGCATCGATCAAGGCAGAGGCCGACCGGATCGTCGCCGGTGCGACAACGCCCGCCGAGAAGGCGCAGAAGCTGTTCGCGTACGTCGCGCACGACATTCGCTCGGTCGAGCTGCCGCTCGGCTGGGCTGGCTACGAGCCGCACTCGCCGGAAGTCGTGCTGCAGAACCGCTACGCCGACGAGCGTGACAAGGTCGGGCTGCTCCTTGCTCTTGCCTCATCGCAGGGCATCAGCGGCCGGCCAGTGCTCGTCCGCACCGGCAAGGTGCCGGTCGTCGCGAGCGTGCCGACGATCGCGCAGTTCGATCGCGTGATCGCGAAGCTCGATGTCGACAGCAAAGAGGTGTGGCTCGATCCGAGCGACGAGCACGGTCAGTACAACGTGGCGTTCGCGGGCCAGGACAACATGGTGCTGCCGCTCGACAAGGGTGGCTCGGAGCTCGGCTCGCGACCGGCGCTCGATCCGTCGACGTCGATCTCGGCGACGAAGGCAGACTTCAAGCTCGCGGCGAACGGCGACCTCGAAGCGACCTATAGCTACGAGATGTCCGGTTGGTACGCCGACCGCGCGCAGAGTGAGCTGCGTCCGCTCAAGGGCGAGCTCCTCGATCGCTACTTCCAGAAAGGCGCGGCCGAGCTGGCACCGACCGCTCTCGACAAGGGGCACGAGGTCGGCGACACGCAATCGGTGACCGGCTCGATGTCGGTCAAGCAGCAGGTCACCGCGCCCGGGTACTCGACGGCGCAGGCGAACTTCCGCGTGTTCGAGCTGCCGCCGGTGACGCTCGGTGTGGCCGACGAGGTGCCGAACGCCGGACTGTCGACGCGCAAGACGCCGCTGTGGCTCGGCACGCCGCGCACCGAGAAGGGCGAGATCACGGTGCAGGTGCCCAGCGGCTGGAAGGTGACGTACGTGCCGCCGAAGCTCGAGGGCAAGACCGAAGGCCTGAGCTACTCGGACGGTTGTGAGGCAAGCGGCCAGACGATCACGTGCAAGGCCGAGATCAAGGTCGACAAGCTCGTCGTGCCGACGGACAAGTACGGCGCGTTCCGCGAAGCGATCACGAAGCTGCAGGCGTACGAGCGGCGCATCGTGCTGCTCACGCGCGGTTAGTAGTAGTTGATCTGCCTCGGGCGCAGCCGCTGGAGTGACGCCCAGTGGCTGCGCAGCGCGTGGGCGAGTGCGACCGTGCCTTGCGCTGCAAAGCCAGCGCGGGGCTCGGCGCCATCGAGCGCGCCGTACCAGCTGCGACCTGCGGACAATGTGCTGTCGACGCGCCAGCGTTTGCCGAGCGAACGCGAGACGCCGACGTCGGCGCCATAGGTGACTCCGCGGTGCTGCGGCGAGAACTGATCGTCGACGATCGTCCACCACCGCGTATGCGCGACATACGCGGATGCGTCGAGCTTCGTCTTGCCGAGTTGCCAGCTCGTCGCGAGCGCGGCGCGATCTTCGATCGCGATCTCGCCGCCCATCGGTTTGTATGCGCGGCGTGTGACATGCAGTTGATGAGGAGTGTCGAGGTCGCGCACGGTCAGGTCGTAGCCGACGGTCCTCATGAGCACGCAGGTGCCGAGCGTCTCGCACGTGTCGGTCGGGCTCGGCGCGTGATCCGGAAGGCCAAGGCTCGTGTTTGGAATCTCGTAGTTCCCGAACAACACGCCGAGCCTCGCGTCCGCGCGCAGGTGGTCGCCGAGCGGCACGCCGTCCACGCCGACAGGATAGAAGTATGACGTCGTGAGGGACGCGCCCGTCGGGAACGTGCCGCCGCCCTCGATGATGCGCAAGCAGAACAGATCGGAGTCAGGCCCATAGCAGGCGCGGATGACCATCATCTCGAGGTCGATCACTTGGCGCGTGTAGGCGATGTCGCCGTTCTGCTGGCGCGAACGTTCCGACGCGAAGCTCAGTTGCAGCGTATCACCGGTCCAATCGGAGCCTTCGTCGCGCGTGCGGCCGAGAGTGAAGTCAACCGCGTAGCGAGAACGGTCGAACGGCGCGCGAAGCCATTCGCGTGCGTCGCGGAGCGCGGGCAGGGCGTCATAGTCGCGCTGCACCTCGACGGTCGTCGCCCCAAATCCAAAATGCGGACCGCCGTCGAACAGCGGCGTGTCCTCGATCGCGCCACGCGCGAGCAGGCTGCCGGCAAGCTCGGGGACGTCGCCGATGCCGGCGCGCAGCTCGGCTTCACCGCCGAGTGCGAAGCGATAGCCCTCCCGCGTACCAGCGATCTCGACGACGTTCGCTTCCGCGCGCACCGTTGCGACGCTCGCACCTTCCGTGGCGCCGGCTGTGCCCGTCGCCTGCGACGACAACGCTGTGGTCAGCGCGACGCTGCGCTCGTCGGCCGCGGTGACGTACTCGATCGTGTCATCGACGAGCGTGTAGTCATGATCTCGGTCGGCCGCTGCAAGCCGCGACCACAGCAACACCGCAAGCCCGACACGTCTCAGCATCGCTAGCCACGCTAGCGTGCATCGCTTGATGCCGACGCCACGCGTTCGATGTTTGCCGCCGTCCGCCGAACGTTACGGCGTCACGAAGATCGGATTCGTCACGCCGAACGGAATCCGGCCCGGATGAATCGGATCGAGCGCCTTGGCGCCGTAGGCCGCAATCACGACGAAGCCGCCGCTCGCCTGGACCTGGACCGGAATCTGACCGCGCCAGCGCGTCGAGGGCTTGTTCGGATCCGCATCGGCGGGCATCACGGTGATCGTGTCGACCACGCTGCCGTCGACGACGACATCGATCGCATCGACATCGATCCACGTCGGAGCCTGGATCGTCACGTCGACCATCATCGGCGAGCCGGCGCCGGTCACGCTGTCACCTGGCCCCGCGTTGCCGAGCCGCGCGGTGACGTAGATGCCACCCGAGATCATCGTGTGACCAGCGGCGAGCGTGTCGCGCACCTGGTTCGCAGTCAGTGCGCGCGGATCGTCCGTGCCGAGCGACAGGCACGTGCGCGGATAGCCGACCGGCGACGACGAGATGCCATGCGTGTCCGACGAGCCGACGGCCAAGACCTTGCGGCCCGCGCGCAACAGGCCGAACCAGTCGGCGACGTTGCGGTTCTTGTTCGCCTGCCAGCCCGAGTCGTTGAACACCTCGACGAGCGTGAACTTCGTGTCCCACGCGCCTTCGACGTCGGCGAGGCCAGTCGCCGGATCGAAGCCGACGTAATCGAAGTAGTTCGCGCCGCCGCGCGGGTGATTGATGATGACGACCGGCGCTTCGCTGCGCGCGCGCACGCTATCGAACACGACCGGTGGTTCGAGCGTCTGGAACGGCGTGTCGAGCGCGTCGGCCGTCGGCCACGTCTGCCAGTGCGGCGCGCCGCCATTCGGCTTCGTCGCGTCCGGCGTGAGCGGGAACACGCCCATGTGTCCCCAGATCTCCATCGACGTCAGCTCGACCGAGCCGAAGCCGATCGCAAACGCTTCGACGCCGAGCTTCGCGATCTCGGCTTTGAAGTCGTCGACGTATTCGTGGTCGGAACGCACCGGAAGCTCGACGCCATCGGCGACCGCTTGCGCGACCTTGCGCACGCTGTCGTCGCCCGAGTCGTTCGAACGCCAGGTGTGAACGTGGAAATCGCCGCACTGGATCCCGGTCGTGTCGACGACGTGATCGAGCAGCGCGTCGACCTGCGTGGTCTGTGCGGCGGTAACCGTCACGTTCTGCCGCACGATCTCGTACTCGTAGCCGCGGGACACGATGACTTCGTAACTGCCCGGTGCGATCGGCAGCGTGATGTCGCCGGTGACCGGAAATTCGACGTAGACGCGCGAACCGGCGATCGACTGCTCGCCGTACTTGCTGGGCATGCGCGGCGGGTTCGTCGCGAGCACTTGCACGCGTACGGGCACACCGACGCCGTTCTCCGTCGTGGTCACGTGGATCGCGCCTTGCGCGGGCAAGTCGATCGTCGCGGTCGTGCCACTGCCGACCTCGGCGCTGCCTGCAGCATCGCCCGGTTTGAACGCGTCGAGATGCACGTTCGCATCGGCCGGCACGTGCAGCGTGAACTCGCCGGCGGCGTTCGTCGTGGTGCGCGTGAAGTATTTCTCGCCCTCGACCGCATGCACGTGCACGCCCGGCGCTGGTACGCCACCGCGCGTCACCGTGCCCGTGATCGTGCGCTGTGTCTCGCCGAGCACGCGCGCCGCGGCCGCCTGGATGCCGTCGAGACCGGGGCCGCCGATGACGATCTTCGCGTGCAGGCGCTCGGCGGTACCGCAGGCGGGAATGTCGAAGCCCGGGCTGAATGCACCGAGGAAGCCGCTCGCGGCGATCGAGCTCGTCAGCATGCCGTCGCCAGGCGAGTAGGCCCAGCTCGTTGCATCGTCCTGCACGAGCGCGAGATACGGACTGTTGAGTGTCTCGTCGAAGCCGAGGCCAGGCTGGAACGCCGACGGCGACGTGCGGTTGGTGTACATCACTGCGTGCAGCGTCGATGGCACGTGCGTCGGCAACTCGCGTTGCGACGAGTAGTGCATGAACACGTCGACGTGCTCGGCGTCGGGCGCGAGCTGGTAATCGATCGTCGCATCGATGTCGAGGTACTGATCGTTGAACAGCACCGACACGAGGTTCTCGATGAACGGCATCGGATGCAGCTTGCCGCGCGCGCGCACGATCGCCGGATGGCCGTCGCTGCCGTCGTTGATCACCGAGACGCTCTCGGTCAGAACCGTCGAGCGGCCGGTCAACAGAAATACTTCGCCGAAGTTGTTCGGCTCGACGAGCTTGCCGTTCTCGACGCGCGCGAGGCCGACCGGGCGACCGCCCCACGGATCGTAGAGGTCGCTGTCACCGGTATCTTCGATCACGAGCGCGACCTTGTCGTTCGCGAGCACGAAGTCGCCGTCCTGCCACGTGATCAATCCCGACGGCACCGTCGGCAGGTCGGCAGCGTGAATGCGACCTGCGCGGGCTTCGCCTGCGCTCGCACCGAGTGGATCGGGATGACCGTTTGGATCACCATCGCCGAACGGACCAGGACACGTCTTCGCGTCATCACCACATGCAGTGACGAGCGCGACACAAATGAGAGCCCATTTCACGGGCGAATCGTAACGCAGGCCGAGCAGCACTCGTCGTCGATTCGTTTACTGACCAGGCATCACTACGATCGACCACATTACATCGCGTCCCTGCAATGTGCCGGTGCCAACACGATCACTGCGTTCCAATCGGATCAGATCGCCACGCTTCAGCGTGACTTTCGCCGAGCCCGGCGTGCGCAGCGTGCCGTCGGGGAGCTTCCACGTGAGCGGCAGCCCCTCCGCGCGCACGATCACGTTGTAGTCGCCATCGGCTCCGGTCCATCGCAGCTGGTCGACGTCGTCGCGCGCGTCGAGATAGCCGCGAAGCTCTTGCGTCAGCTCGAGCGGATTCGCGTCGGCATCGCTCGCGTTCGGTTCGGTCTCGCCTACGAGCTTTTCTTCGGTGACGGTGAGCTTGTACGCGTCGCTCACGTTCTCGATCGGCAGCTGGCCCTTCGGCACCGTCTCGCTCACCGTGACGACGAGCGGGCCATCGATCGAACGGCGATGCAGCACTTCGCCTTCGCCGATCCGACTATCGTCGGATTGCGCGTTGTGTCCGTTGCCGTCGGCGATCGCGAGATTGATGTCGAGGTTCGGCAGGCCGGTCACGCGCACGCTGACGACGCGGTGGCTGCCCGCAGGCCACTTCACGATATAGGTGTCGCGATCGCCGTCCTGCGTCGACATTCGCTGGCCGACGTAGCCGGTGACGTCGGTGTTCGCCGCGATCACGTTCGCGTGACCGCTGTCGTTGTTCGGCTCGCGCTCTTCGAGTAGTGGCGGCGGCGCGCGCATCACGTACCACGCCACGACGGCGGCACCGGCGAGCACGATCGCGATCGCGAGCATCATCGTGACGTACTTCTGCCGCCGCAGGCTGCGCTCGAACGCGTCGATGTCGGACCGCCGCAGGCGCAGATCACTCTCGATGCTTGCCTCTTCATCCAGCGGCCGGCGGAACGGCCTACTGCGCTGACCGGGCCCGGTCGCGTAACCGACCGTCTCCTGAAACACCTCTTCGATCTCGACGGCGAGCTCGGCCGCGCTCTGCCAGCGCTGGCTCGGATCCTTCGCGAGCGCCTTGCGACAGATATGATCGACGCGCGGATCGATTCC